>CANJEU010000229.1 GCA_947473445.1 Fidelibacterota bacterium
AGATTTACGAAGGCTTCGATTTTCATCTTGGCCGCAAGGAGCGCTGGTGCGTGCTCGGCGTCAATGGTGCCGGCAAATCCACGCTTTTGAAACTTGTCGCGGGGGCGCTCGAACCAGGTCTCGGCACGCTGCCCGACAAAGGCTCGGTAAAACTCGGCGCGAACGTCAAGGTCGGCTATTTCGCCCAGCACTCCATGGACCTGCTCGACGGCGACGAAACCGTGTTTGAATCCCTCGATTCATCCTTCCCGCAAGTAGGCCAAGGCACCTTGCGCGCGCTCGCCGGCTGCTTCGGCTTTTCGGGCGATGATGTGGAAAAACCATGCCGCGTCCTCTCAGGCGGTGAAAAAGCCCGCCTCGTCATGGCCAAAATGTTGTTCGATCCGCCCAACTTCCTGGTACTCGACGAACCCACCAACCACTTGGATATGTCGACCAAGGAAATGCTGGTCGCCGCGCTTGCCGAATTCGAAGGCACCATGCTGTTCGTCTCGCACGACCGCCACTTCCTCGCGCAGCTCTCCAACCGCGTGCTGGAACTCACCCCCGAAGGCCTGCATCAATATGGCGGTGGGTACACCGAGTATGTTGCCCGCACCGGCCATGAAGCCCCGGGGCTGCATCCGGGCGGTTAGTCCGCCGCTGGGCGGGGAAGACACGAGCCCCAAGGGAGCTCTCGCGATCACCCCGCCATCCTAGCCGAAAGGTTACATCCCGTTTTTCAACGAACCTACCCCATAGGGTAGGACCCGCGGCGTGCGGATTGAGCTACCAAGGCAAGCGCCACCGCGCACTTGCGGGCATGTATTCGTCGGATGCTGAAGTAAATCTAAATCAATCCGACCCCGCAGTCGGCAGAAGATTGAATAAAATCCATGACCGAAGCCGCCGCAACTAAATCATGGACGCCAGGGGGCGCGACGACCGTCGCCTACGCGATCCGCAAGCTTACGAAAGACGGTCTCCACGACACGGCGGTCGCACTGCTTGTGGCCGAAGTCGCGAACAAACGTTTCGGAAGCATCGTCAGCGCTTTCGCCGAACTATCGCCGATCAAGGAGAGTGGAATCCGACTCCTGTTTTCCGAGCCTGTCTCCGACTCCTGGACGGTGAAGTACATGTATGAGGTGAGCGGCCTCGATGTTCGTCTGTACCCTTGGTTCGCCACCTGCGTCGATATCACGCGCGAGATCGCGTTAGGATTCAAAGGCACTTTCTCCGATAAGCACAGGGATATTATCGTAGAAAAGACGCTGGCATCCCAAGCCGTGCTTGATTTGAACCTTTCGCAGGAACTGATCACACAGTTCCGTTATTTTGTTGGACCCGCTGTCACGCCCGCCGCTCCTGCCGAGAGTCCGCCCGCCCCGACCTGAACGCGGCGCGTCCGCGGCTCGTGGAACCGAGCCGCATTTCTAAATCCTTCGACCGGCGGCGCCCACAAAGAGCGCCGCAAGAAATCCCCGCGCGTGCATTGAGGCATTCTCCGCGGCGATGCCGCGGTTCTGGTGGACCCTCGCGGCAAAGTTCCGGGGCCGCGATCAGCCCGGAAGCCCCCAGCGAATACATAAGTGAAAACGAGCGGCCTTTTTGCCGCGGGCCGCTACGCACCTTGTAGCGGCGGCCTCGCGTGTGCGCCACGCGAGGCCGTACTGTCCAGCTAGGCTGCGAATCGTGAGGCCTTCGGCGCCGAGGTACGCGCTTCGGTCGCCCCCTTCCCACCGCTGCGGATGCTGCTGAGGAACATATTCACCTCCGCCGACAGCTCCTCACTGTTCCGGCTTAACAGGCTCGCGGCGGACAAAACGTCATGAGCTGCGGCGGTCGATGTCATCGCCGCATCGGAAACGCCCGATACGTTGACGGTGACTTCCGCCGTGCCCTGCGCGGCTTGCGAGACATTGCGCGATATCTCGTCGGTCGCCGCGGTTTGTTGTTCGACAGCTGCTGCGATGTGAGTCGATATCTCATCGACGCGGCTGATGGTCTTCGAGATTGCCGAAATGGCTTCCGCCGAGCCGCGCGTTGCCGCTTGGATGGCGTTGATCTGAGCGCGGATTTCGTCCCTCGCCCGCGAGCTTTGCTACATCGAAGCTCTTCGGGACCGGTACACGAGAATTCCGCTCATTCACGACAAGATGACCGAGCTTGGAAAGTCTTATGGTAGCGATCGTAGCGCCAAGATGGAGCTCAACAGAATCCAAACGCTTCTGGCCACGGGGATTCAGGAATATACCGCGATGTTCGCGCAGCTTGACGCGCAGACCGGCGAAATCATTTCCGCCCTTAAGTCAATTGACCGTCAGGTGAAATACATCCGCGAAATGCGCGACCAGCTACACTTCCTGATCATGCAGTGGGACCCGCATATCAACGATCTCGACAAATGGCATACCCGGATGACGCCCGAGACCGACAAGGTGATGCGCAATCTCTATCGCTTCCTGGCGCCACGCTATACGGCCGGCCACAGCCTGCTGAAGAGCCGTGCAAAAGCCGCGGGGCACGACGAAGGAGACAAGAGTAAGAAAGAAGTGGGAATTCGGAAGCCTGTGTCATCCGGTGGCGTCTCGGTGAAGAAAGCCGGTTCCACGTCCGTCTCCTCGCAAAAATCGTAAGAATCGAAAGGCGACAAAATGTCCGTAGATATGAAAATGCCCGTCCTCATCGTCGATGACTACGCAACGATGCTTCGTATTGTTAAAAATCTTCTGAAACAGATCGGATTCGAAAACGTTGACGAAGCCACCGACGGTGGCGCGGCGCTGCATATGATGAAGTTGAAGAAGTATGGATTGGTGATTTCCGACTGGAATATGCAGCCTGTGACGGGAATTGAATTTCTGCGCAACGTCCGCGCCGATGCGGATCTTAAAGGTACGCCGTTCATCATGGTCACCGCGGAAAGTAAGACCGACAACGTGATCGAGGCAAGGAACGCAGGTGTTTCCAACTACATCGTGAAGCCTTTCAGCAGCGAAATCCTCAAGGGCAAAATCGAAAGTGTTCTCGGAAAAATCTGATCTGCATGGGCGATGCCGCAAATCAAATCTCAAGCAGACATTGCCGTCCACATGGACAGGGCTGAGGCCCTGAATCCGCGGGACTTTCAGGGCGCGAGTAAAGTTATAGGAACGCTTATGTCGAGTTGGCCTAACGATCGAGGAATTTATCTACAGCTGCAGCGTCTGGCCGACTTCATTACGAAGACGCGGCAGGAGCTGGCCATATTGCGCCCTGGTGAGGTAAAGCAGGAGTTTATCCTTAAGGCGGCCGACGAGCTTGATGCCATTACCGAAGGCACGGCGTCGGCCACCCACCGCATCATGGACGCCGCGGATGTTCTCATGGAGGTCGCGGGCAGCCTCGAGAAGGATAAGGCGGCCAAAGTGACCGATGCCGTTATGTCGATTTACGAAGCCTGCACCTTCCAGGACATCACCGGCCAGCGCGTCACGAAAGTCGTGAGCATGCTGAAGGTCATTGAAGAACGCATCGACAGTATGGTGATCGCCATGGGCGATATGGAACCCGATGCGGCCATCGAGACCGAAGCGCGCAAGGCGATCGATGCCGCTCATCAGGCTGCCGGCGAAAGCGCCAGCACCTTGCACGGACCGGCCTTGCCGGGGCAGGGCACAAGCCAGTCGGACATCGACCGAATTTTGGCCGGCGAGGGTACGTGAACGCTGTGGCAAAGACCTCGGCATCAAATGGTGAAGCGGTGAGCGAACATCTTGGTACGGATGATCGCGACACGCTTCATACGTTGGCGCTGAAGTATATGCCGCTCAACAACCCAGCGCTGAAGCGTGCACGTATGATCAAAAACTCGCGGCTGGAGAGCGTCATCGAGCTCTACCGCGATCGGGATATCGGCAGCGGCCAGATCGAAATCGAGAAGTTACCCCAGCAGTTGGGAGTCAACGCTCTCTCGCCCGAGGAGTTCCGTCTTGTTCGCCGGCTCGCGCTCATGCCCAGCTATGACGTGTACAGTCTGCGGGTGGCTTTGCGCGAAGAGGGGATCAAGGTCGAGGACCATGAGGCCCTGCGTCTGTCGCCTGCAAAAACTAAAGAGCTTTCAGCATATATGAAAAGCTTCACGCGACCCTTGATGCGCCAAATCTACGGCGACGAGGGCGGCGAGATCGACAGCTTCGAAGATGTCGTCGGACTTTTCCGCGACCCGGATGTGCAGAAGGCGCGTCATCGCCTCACGGTGATGGCGGCCAAACTAGGGATCGACATCTTTGCCATTCCCCGGTTTCTCGAAGACTACGCCGATATCTTCCTCTCCCTTTCTTACTACAAACAGTGCCTCGATGACGTGACGCCAAAGGTCTATGAGTTCTTTGACTCGCTGAAGGATCTTCGTAAAAGCCACCAGGCGCGCAGCAATGCGCAGTTGATGGAGGCGTGCAAAAATATGGAAGTCACGTTCACCGAACTTCTCACCTCCGTCACAGGGCGCCTGGAAAGCTTCGATC
>CANJEU010000230.1 GCA_947473445.1 Fidelibacterota bacterium
AGGGAGCCGCCCGTCATGATCCGCATCTTCATTGGTTACGACCCGCGTGAGGCTGTCGCCTTCAACGTCCTGTCGCACAGCATTCAGACGAGAGCTTCGGAGCCGGTTTCGATCGCGCCGCTTATGCTGTCGCAACTTACCGGCGTTCTGACCCGCGAACGTCATCCGCTCCAGTCGACCGATTTTTCGTTCAGTCGATTCCTCGTTCCGTATCTTTCAGACTTCATCGGATGGAGCCTGTTCTGCGACTGCGACATGCTGATGGTTGACGATGTCACGAAGCTATGGGCTTTGCGCGACGAGCGCTACGCCGCACAGGTCGTGAAGCATGACCACAAACCGGCGGAAAACGTGAAGTTTCTCGACCAACCGCAACGGCCTTACGAGAAGAAGAACTGGTCCAGCGTAATCTTGTTCAACAATAGCAAGTGCACGGCGCTCACGCCCGACTACGTAAACGTGGCGACCGGCCTTGAACTTCATCAATTCAAGTGGCTCGGTAGCGACGACCTCATCGGCGAACTTCCCTGCCGCTGGAACCATCTAGTGGATTACGATCCGGCAGTGCCGACAGAACAAGTATCGTTGCTTCATTACACAGAGGGTGGCCCCTATTTCGAAGCTTACAAAAACTGTGGTTATCCCGATGTCTGGCTCGCTGAACGGGACCGGATGCTGTTTGCCGGCTAGGACGGCGACACAATGAAACCGCTCCAACGCGTAGCACACCATTATAAGCGCGCCGAGTACGATGATGTCGAGCGTCTCTGCGGTAAAATCCTTGCCACGGACCCGACAGACGCGCGCGCGTGGCAAATGCGAGGCCTCGCCGCGCTCCATCGCAGGCAATTCGCGGACGCCGCAGCCTTCCTGCGAGAGTCCGTGGCGCTGAAGGAGTCACCGCAAGCTTATATCAACCTCAGCGCCGCATTGCTGGCGCTGGATCGTCCCGGAGAAGGCATTGCCCCCCTCAGGCGCGCGCTTGAACTCGACGCACAGAGTGCTGGGGCGTATCTCAGCTTAGCGGCCTGTCACTTCGGCGAACGCCGCTACCAAGATGCCGAAGCGGCCATCGAGCGCGCCTTGTCTATTCATCCCGGCTGGCCGAAAGCCCTCGACATGCAGGCGCGGATCACGTTGAGAATCGGCGATATTGAGCGCGCATTCGCACTGGCGAATGCGGCGCTCGCGGGTGACAGGTCACTTTCGGTCAGCCACCGGGTCCTTGCCGATATCGCTATGCACCGTATGGATTACGAGCTGGCCAAGACGCACTACCTTCGCTCCATACGCAACAACCCGGACGATCCGGAAACATTCGGTAACTTCGCGCTCCTTCTTTCGCGACGCGGAGAGTATGAAGACGCCATCGGGCTGTACAAGCGCGCGGTCGCTTTCCTCCCCAACGATGAGATGCTTCAGCACGGCCTCGCGGACATGCTCCTCATGCAAGGACGGCTTGTGGAGGGATTTCCGCTACAAGGCTGGCGTCACATGCGCATAGAGGAAAATCTTCCGCTCGTTGATGTGCCGTTACCGTCGGAACTGCCGAAAGGCCCCTCCGCGGTCGCCGTGTTGGATCAGGGAGTCGGCGATCAGATTATGATGTCGAACCTGATCCCCGACCTAAAAGCACAAATCCAAAATCTTGAAGTCTACTGCGACCCGCGCCTAAAGACGCTTTTGCAACGTTCGTTCCCCAACGCGGAGTTCAAGTCCTACACCCACGCCCTAAGATCGAGCCCTACTGCCAGCGCCGCTCCGGGCAGCTTCGGTATGGTCGACATCGCACACTGGCTGCGGCCCAGTTTCGACTCTTTCCCGCGGCATGAAGGTTATCTGAAGCCAGACCCGCAGCTTCGGACGGCCTTGCGCAATCGGTACACATCTAGACCTGGGCCGATCATTGGTATCGCCTGGGCCACCCGAAAGTCTATCAAACTTGGGCCCCACAAATCGCTGCCGCTTGCAGCATGGGGACCTTTGCTTTCCATGCCGGGCGCAACCTTCGTTAATCTTCAATACGATAGCGATCCAGAGGAAGTGGCAAATGCAGTGCGGAGTTTTGGCGCACGCATCATCTCCGATCCTGAAATAAATGCCGCCGGAGACTTAGACGATTATGCGGCGCAAGTGGCCGCGATGGACTTGGTGATCAGCACTTCCAGCGCATCAGTTCATATGGCGGGCGCGTTGAACGTACCAACGTGGGTCTTCGTTCCCCTTGGCATCGGGGGGCTGTGGCATTGGTTCACCGGCCGGGAGGATAGCCCTTGGTATCCCTCCGTTCGTCTGTTCCGCCAATCGACGCGCGGTGAATGGGGCGATGTGATCGAGCGTGCATCCACCGCGCTCGACGCATTCATGCAGTCATGGTCGGCAAAGTAACCGTGGCACAAACGCCAGCACAGACCGCGGAGGCGGCTATCGCGTTGTTTGCCGCCGGCGATAGGGCCGCCGCCGGCCGTCTGTGCGAACAGGGCCTGCATGAAATCCCCGCCGGCGCCGAAGCTTTGGTCCTGGAGGGCATCCTTCTTACGGTGAATGGACGAGTGAACGATGCGATGTATGCGTTCGACAGGGCGCTCTCGCTCGCACCGACATCACTGGCAGCCCATCTGGCCATCGCGCAGACCTTGGCCGAAAAGCAATGGCATCATAGCGCCCTCGCGGTAATGGACGCTGCGCGCCAAACAACGCCCATGACCGCGGAGACCGAACGATTGTTCGCGCACGTGCGCGAACATCTTGAGGACGCACGCGACACTGCAGGTAAAACGCCGTGACTTCCGTCGCAGATATCGAAGCGCGGCTCGAACACGCAGTGCTCCTGCATCAAACGGGAAAAACGGGAGAAGCCGAGGCGATATACGACGCCGTCCTCGCCGAGGTCCCTGACAATCGCGACGCACTCAATCTCAAAGGCATCGTGTTGGCAGACGCCGGCCGTCATAGAGACGCGCTTGCGCTGTTTGACCGCGCGATTCTGACTCATCCTGCCGTCATCGATCCTTATTTCAATCGCGGGCTTTCGCTCGCGGCACTTGGCCAGATCGACGAGGCCATTGCGAGCTACTCGCAGGTCCTTGCGCTTCATCCGGCGCACGCGGACGCCTATTTCAATACCGGCCTGCTTTTACATGCGGCAGGACGCGCCGATGAAGCCTTGGCTACGTTCCGCCTTATGTCGGAAAATTGCCCTCTAGATTCGCGCGGTTTTTACAATCTTGCCGCCTGCCTGCTGCAAGTCGGACTCAACGCGGACGCCTTAAATGCGGCGACGCGCGCTTGCGCGCTCAAGCCCGATTGGCCCGAAGCCCACGGGATGTGCGCCGAAGCCGCCTTTCGCATTGATCGGCACGACGAAGCCTACGATCACGCCCAACGGGCGCTGACGCTGAATGAACACTTTGCTTCGGCCCATCTCGTGATGGCGAACGTGCTGCTGCGACGTGAGCAATATGAGACGGCCCGCATTCACTATCAACGCGCGCTGAGCGAAAATCCTGCCGACGCCGTGGCGCACGGCAATCACGCGGTTCTGCTGGAACGCATGGGGTTCTACGCGGAAGCGGCTGAGGCCTATCGCGCCGCCTTGCGTCTTCAGCCCGACAATTCGGCGCTCAATCTCGGCCTGGCGCTGGCGCTTTTGATCGACGGGCGCTTCGACGAGGGGTGGCGCTTGTATGCTTGGCGTCGATCCTGGAAAGCCAAACAAGCCGTCGTCGATCAAACTTTGCTTTCGCGAATGCCCGCGCCCGGCGAGCCCGCCATCGCGGTTCTCGATCACGGCGTCGGCGACCAAGTGTTGATCGCGAGCATGATACCGGACATGCAGACGCGCACGTCGGATCTTGAAGTTCAGTGTAATCCGCGTCTCCATGCTTTGATGCGGCGGTCGTTCCCGAACGTTCGTTTCACCGAACCCGTCATGACAACCATGCCCGGCGCCATGCCTGCGTCGGGAAGCTTTGGCCTCGTGGACGCGGCACGTTGGCTGCGGCCTTCTTTCGCCGCCTTTCCACGTCACAATGGTTATTTGAAGCCGGATACAGATCTTGTACGCACGTTGCGGGATGACTATTCGAAGCACTCTCCCAGCCTTTTGGTCGGCATTGCTTGGTCGACCCGCCAAGCGGTCAAATTCGCCGCCCACAAGTCGTTGCCGCTGGCCGCATGGGGGCCGGTCTTTTCGGTGGCCGGAGTGACGTTCGTCAATCTGCAGTATGAAAGCGATCCGGCGGAAGTCACACAGGCGAGCCACCGGTTTGGGGCGACGATAATATCGGATCCCAGGATTGATCCGACCAAAGACCTTGATCCATATGCCGCGCAGGTGGCCGCGATGGACCTTGTGATTACGACCTCGAACACCGCGGCCCATCTGGCCGGCGCCTTGAATGTACCCACATGGGTGTTCGCGCC
>CANJEU010000231.1 GCA_947473445.1 Fidelibacterota bacterium
CGCGCCGATTTTCGACGCCGATGGCGAGCTAGAGTACTTCCTGGGATCTCAAGTCGCCGTTGCCTTGCCGTCATCGCCAGCGGAGGCCACCCGCCGTGAGCGGGCGCAAGCGCATATCCGCGCCCTGACACCGCGCCAGCAAGAAACGCTCGCGCGCATGGCTGCCGGCAAACCAAACAAACAAATTGCCTTCGAGTTGGAGATCAGTGAGCGCACCGTGAAGATGCACGTCGCCGATGTGCTGCGCGCCTTGAAGATTTCCACGCGCGCCGAAGCGATCCGCCTGGCCGTAGAAGCCGAGCCGTAAGACCGCAGCAAGGACCTAAATCAGGCCTTCGCTCCTGAACGAGACATGTCCGCCGCGGCTGACGATGACATGGTCATGCAGTGTGATGCCGACCGCGGCAGCGGCGTCTTTGACCTTTTTGGTCATCTCGATATCGGCGCGCGAGGGCCGCGGATCGCCGCTTGGGTGGTTATGCACCATCACGAGGGCGCTGGCGTTGAGCTCGAGCGCGCGTTTGACGACTTCGCGCGGATAGACAGGGGTGTGATCGACGGTGCCGCGCTGCTGGGCTTCGTCGGCGATGATCTTGTTCTTACGGTCGAGGTAGATGAGGCGAAACTGTTCGGTGGCGTCGTGCGCCATGCGCGACTTGCAGTAGTCGAGCAGATCGTTCCAGGAGGAGATGACGTCGGCGTTGCGCACGCGGGTCTGAAGCGCGAGTTGGATCGAGGCCTGCACCGCTTTCAACATCAGCGCGGCGCTGTCGCCAATCCCGGGGACTTTGGTCAGCGCTTCCGGGCTCGCGGCGAGGACTTCGTCGAAGCTGCCGAATTTGGCGAGCAAGGCCTTTGCGATGGGCTTGGTATCGCGGCGCGGGATCACGCCGAAAAGTAGCAGTTCGAGGACTTCATAGTCGGGCAGGTTCTCGGCGCCGGCGCTGAGGAACCGCTCGCGCAAACGATCGCGGTGGCCGTGATAGTGCGGCGTTTCGGCCTTGGCCTCCTTGACGAACAGGCCGCCGGCAGATGCGTCTTCCATCCCCCGTTTCGCCATCCTTGGTGTGCACCCGCCCTGTTGCCCCACGAGATTACACGAAGTCCGGCCAGTTTCCGAAGGGCGTGTAGAGGCAAGTGTCATGCAACCGACACGAAAGTTTCGCGGTAGTCACAAGGTCCTGTCATAAACGGCGGTCTAAGTTCCCCACGGAGCAGCGGGCTCTACGAAAAGGGGAATTTCATGACGATTGCCGACGAACGGGCCGAAGGCTCGAACACGAGTGCCAACCAGACGATGCAGGACGTGATCGCGCTTTCGCGCCGGTCAGTGCTGGGCGGTAGCCTTGGGGCCGGAGCGGTCGCCTTCATGGGCGGCACCGCGACGATGCTTGAGAGCGCGCCTGTCGCCGCGCAGGTCGCTTCAACCGCCACGCTGGGCTTCACGGCCGTGCCGGTGAGCGACGCCGATACATTCGTGGTGCCGGCCGGTTACACCGCCGAAGTCCTCATTCCTTGGGGCACACCGTTGCTCTCGACCGGTCCGGCCTGGAAAAAGGACGCCTCGAACACCGCTGCCGAGCAAGAACAGCAGATCGGCATGCACCACGACGGCATGCACTACTTCCCGCTCATGTCGGGCCCCGAGGGCCAGCAGGGCCTACTCGTCCTTAACCATGAATACGTCGACCCGATCCTTCTGTATCCGGACGGCGCGACCGAGATGACTCAGGCGAAGGTCGATAAGGCGCTCGCCGCGCACGGCGTGACGGTGATCAAGGTTGGGCTCGTCGCCGGCAAGTGGCAAACGATCAACAGCACCTACAACCGCCGCATTACCGGCAACACACCGGTAGCCTTCTCCGGCCCGGTGAGCGCCAGCCATCCGATGCTGCAGTCGGAGCTTGGCAACACGCCGAAGGGGACGCTGAACAATTGCGCCCACGGCTGGACGCCCTGGAACACCTATCTGGCCTGCGAAGAGAATTTCAACGGCTATTTCGGAACCACGAATACGGCCTTTGTGGCGACCGCCGCTGAGACTCGTTACGGCCTTAACGCGGCCGGCTTC
The DNA here is from genome assembly GCA_947473445.1 of Fidelibacterota bacterium. Classification (GTDB taxonomy): domain Bacteria; phylum Pseudomonadota; class Alphaproteobacteria; order Rhodospirillales; family Rhodospirillaceae; genus SHVO01. The sequence goes on from CANJEU010000231.1 coordinate 2,072, forward strand.
GGCTACCGCTGGCATGTTGCCGATCCGCGTTTCGATCTCAACGCGAACAGGAAGGAAGCCAACCGGTTCGGTTGGGTCGTCGAAATCGATCCGTTTGACCCTACCTCGACTCCGGTGAAGCGCACCGCCCTTGGCCGGTTTAAACACGAAGGCGCAACCTTCGCCGATGGGAACGGCAAAGCCGTGGTCTATATGGGCGACGATGAAAACGGCGACTATTTCTACAAATTCGTGAGCGCCGAAAATTGGCGCGATGTGCAGAAAGAGTGGTTCAACACGAAAGTCCGCCGCAGCCCGCTCGACACCGGCGTGCTTTATGTGGCGAAGTTCGAACCGAACGGGACCGGGACCTGGTTGCCGTTGGTTCACGGCGAAGGCGTGCTGACCGTCGCGAACGGTTGGGCCGACCAAGCCGACGTTCTGATCCGTACGCGTCAGGCGGCCGACGCCGTCGGCGCCACGAAGATGGATCGCCCTGAGTGGGCCGCCGTGCATCCGCGTACGCAGAACGTGTACCTGACGCTCACCAACGGCACAGGTTGGGGCGCGCCGAGCGGCCCAAATCCGCGCACGCCGAATACGTATGGTCATATTCTGGAAGTCAGCCATGCCGGCGGCGACCATAGCCTCTTGACCATGCGCTGGAGCGTCTTCCTGCTCGGCGGCGACCCAGCCTTCGATCCGAACGTGCAACTCAATGCTTCGAACATCTTCGGTTCGCCCGATGGCTACTGGATCGACCGCGACGGCCGCCACTGGATTCAAACGGATATCTCGAACGGTTCGCAGAACCGCACAGGCTACCTGAACATCAAGAACAATATGATGCTCGCTGCCGATCCGGCCAACGCCGACATGCGGCGTTTCCTAACCGGTCCGCGCGGCGCCGAGATCACAGGTGTGATCACCACGCCCGACCAGAAGACGATGTTCGTCAACGTCCAGCATCCTGGCGAAAGCACCACGGCCTGGGGTACGCCGACGCCGACGAATCCGCGCCTCGTGAGCAACTGGCCCGATTTCGATCCCGAGGGCCGTCCGCGGGCCGCCACGGTCGTTATTCGCAGGGTCGACGGCGGGAAAATCGGCGCTCTCTAAGCCGTCACCGTCACTTTCGACGAGAAAAGGGGGCGCTGCTTCAGGCAGCGCCCCTGCTTTTTTGCGACTCGCATTCTCCCGCGTTTGTCTGCCGAGCTATGCGTTTTACGCGCGCTTGTCATGTTTTTCTATGCTGCACGCTGCACGCTGCAAATCACGGAAAAAACGAGCCCGGTGAGGGGCTTGTCGATGCACTCCGCTCACGCTGCAGTTACGCTGCATCACGCTGCATCACGCTGCAAAATAGGAGAAACACGCGCAGAGCTATGCGTTTGCGCGCGGACTAAGTGATTCACGATGTCAAACAGCCATGCGCATGACGCCTGGATATGCGCACCGCAAAATCGTGCGCGCTGTGGGTATTTTTTGTCATTAAAAATCGGCCGCGCGTGGTGATTTCGCAGCGGATGTGGCGGAGAAGTCGCAGGTAAATGCGTTCCGACTGGCCGCGTAAACCGCTCAACCTCGCTCCACTGGAGCGAGGCTGAGCGGTTTACGCTCCGTCCGCGACGCCGGGGAGGGGCTTAGTACCTGATGCCGCCGCCGCCGATGGGCAAGCCGCCGAAGTCATTGTCGGAGGGCGGTTTATTCACCGCGCAGGTGGTGGTCATATTGATGGACACCGACATGGCCGTGTTCACGATGGTCTGACTGAGCTGGATTTGGGGCGGGGCACCCGCGCTATCGGTCACGATCAGGTTGGCGCGGAGCTGCGAGTCCGAGGGATTAAATCCGATCTGGCTTTCGATCTGCGACCAGGGGATTGTGTAGGAGGCGTTCGCCCGCGCGGGAAAGTCCATGCCGCCGGGATTGAGAAGCGTACCGGTGGCTTCATCGCGGATGTAGAAGCGGTACGTGACGGGCGCGTTGGCAAAATTGTGCAGTTCGATTTGCGACGGATAGCCCGCAGCGGCCAGGCGCGAGGTGTGGATGCTGGGAAGCATGACCTGACTGGCGGCGTTTTTCTGGACCTCCTGCAGCGTGTACTTGCACACAGATGCGTTTCCGAAATAGCGCGCGTCCTCCTTCAGGGTGATGTGCTGATAGCCCGCGAGTGGCGCCGGACTTTGGATATAGAAAGAAAACTGCGCGTCGGCGTCATTGCGGTTGACGGCGTTCGCCGCGACCAAAATCTGTGACATGGACAACTGCAGGGTAGCCGCAGTCGGGACGAGGTAGGTTGCGGTTCCGTAGGCGGTTGCCGTTCCGGAACCTACGACGGCAATGGTGAATGCGGCCGTTGTTTCCCC
>CANJEU010000232.1 GCA_947473445.1 Fidelibacterota bacterium
AGGAATGGCGCCGGGTTTCGACGCCATTTGGAGCCCCGTCCGATGACTTGCTGTGCGGCGAGATAGGCTCAACCCGCGTGGTGTTTCTGCCCCGGCACGGCCGTGGTCATTCACGCTCCCCCAGCGATCTCAATTATCGGGCGAATATCTGCGCTCTCAAGATGCTGGGCGTGACTGAAGTCATTTCCCTTTCGGCCTGCGGCTCGCTGCAGGAAGCGTTGGCGCCCGGAACGTTTGTCATTGTCGATCAGTTCATTGATCGGACTTTCGCGCGGGTGAAGACCTTCTTTGAACCGGGACTTGTCGCCCATGTATCGATGGCCCACCCGGTGTGCGGACGTCTGGGCGACCGGCTTGAAGCCGCCGTTCGAGCCCTCGGCATACCCTACGCTCGCGGCGGCACCTATCTGACAATGGAAGGGCCGCAGTTTTCCACACTCGCGGAGTCCAAGCTTTATCGGTCCTGGGGCTGCGACGTGATCGGCATGACCAACATGCCCGAAGCGAAACTCGCGAGAGAGGCCGAGCTTTGCTACGCCACCGTCGCTATGGTCACGGACTTCGACTGTTGGCACGAAGACCATGGCGCGGTCACCGTGGATCAGGTGATCCGCGTTTTGCTCGCCAACGCCGATAAGGCACGGGGCATCGTGAAGGAGGTCGCGCCTGTGTTGGGCACGCGTCCCGGCCCGTGCGACCGCGGGTGTCACCACGCGCTAGATGCGGCCTTGATCACATCGCCGGCGGCACGTGATCAGGCGGTTGTCGAGAAACTGCGGCCCATCATTGGGCGCGTGCTCGCGAAGACCTAAAGCAGTTTGCCGTCTAGTGGTGGCGGATAGTTAATGGTCGCCATTAATGTCAGCACAAAACGCTACTTGTATAAGCTGACCTAACCGTTGGTGATTTTGGCCTGCTATTGTAACGACTTGACGGTTGTAGTTTTCCTGCGGCCGCTGTTACTTAACCGCGCGGGCGCGCAAGATCGGAGCCGGGCAGAGGGGATTTCATGCGGATTTCCGGCACACACTTCCGGACCATTTGGTGCGACGCAGACGGGAATGTCTGCGTCATCGACCAGACGCGGCTTCCGTTCGCTTTCGAGATCGCCACTCTGCGGACGGTGGCGGACGCCGCACACGCTATCCGCAGCATGATGGTCCGCGGCGCTCCGCTCATTGGGGCGACCGCCGCCTATGGCCTCGCATTGGCGATGCGGACGGACAATTCGGATCAGCACCTGGTGCAGAGCGCCGCCCTTCTGCGGCAGACACGCCCGACCGCGGTCAATCTGGCCTGGGCAATCGATCAAATGCTGTCTGTCTTGTCGCACTGCGCTGGCCCCGAGCGCGCAACGCGAGCCTTCGAACGCGCGGGAGATATTTGCGATGCCGACGTCGGCATCTGCGAGGCCATCGGCACGCACGGCCTTGCCATTCTTGACCACCGACTGCGCGAAAAGAACGGGCAAGGGCCTCTCAATATCCTCACGCACTGCAACGCGGGGTGGCTTGCCTGCGTGGATTGGGGCACCGCGCTGGCGCCGATCTACAAAGCACATGATGCCGGACGAAACCTGCATGTCTGGGTGGACGAGACCCGGCCGCGAAATCAAGGCGCGTCGCTGACGGCCTATGAACTTGGGGCCCACGGCGTACCGCACACCATCATAGCCGACAACACCGGTGGTCATCTGATGCAGCGCGGTATGGTCGACATCGCAATTGTCGGCACCGACCGCACCACGTCGCGCGGCGACGTTTGCAACAAGGTCGGCACCTACTTAAAGGCGCTGGCAGCATTCGACAACAAAGTACCGTTTTACGTGGCTCTGCCATCGACGACCATCGACTGGTCGCTGGCCGACGGCGCGGATATTCCCATCGAGGAGCGCGACGGACGTGAACTTTCCCATGTCACGGGCCGCACCGCCGCAGGCACGTTAGAGACAGTCGAGATTTATCCGCCCGGCAGCGCCGTGCTGAATATCGGGTTCGACGTCACGCCCGCGCGCTATGTCACGGGCCTCATCACCGAGCGGGGAACTTGCGCCGCCAGCCGAGAGGGGCTGATTGCTCTTTTCCCCGAACACGCACGGGCGGCTGCATGATGGATTCTAACTCCCACCGTCAAACCGATGCGCGATTGAAGGCCGAGGTCATCGTCACCTGTTGCGCGCTGGGTCAGCACGGACTGACGCATGGCACCTCGGGAAACGTCAGCGTCCGCCGGGATGCCGAAACATTCTTCATCAGTCCGACGGCCGTTCCGTACGAACAACTCGATGACATTCCGCTCATGGATTTCCAGGGCCGTTGGTACGGCGCGCGGCGGCCGTCGAGCGAATGGCGCTTTCACCGCGACATTCTGAAGGCACGGCCCGACATTAACGCCATCGTCCACACGCACTCTAAATACGCGGTCGCGCTGGCTTGCACGGGCAGCGGCATTCCAGCGTTTCATTACATGGTGGCGGTTGCGGGCGGCGCGGACATCCGCTGCGCACCGTATGCGACTTTTGGTACGCAAGCGCTTTCGGACAATGCCGTCGCAGCCCTCGTCGATCGCAAGGCATGCCTGCTGGCCAATCACGGCCTCATCGCAACCGGCCACGACCTCGCAAGTGCGCTACGCCTTGCCGGCGAAGTCGAAAATCTTGCCGCACAATACAGCGCCGCCCTTTCGGTGGGTGAGCCGGAAATTCTAAGCACAGACGAGATGATAAAAGTCGTGGGTCTGTTCAGGTCGTACGGGAAGCAGGATAGCGATCATGATCCTGACTTGCGATTTGGTGGCCCCTCGGGTCCGTAGTCTTTATGGCGCGGCTCGCGCGCTTTCATGCCAGTGCCGCAGCAACCGGCGCGAAACCGCATCCAGCACCAGGTAAAGCACAAGCCCTGCGGCACTTAGCAGGACGAAACAGCCAAGCGCGATGGCGAGTTCCAGTCGGTAGCTTGCTTCCACCAGCCTTGAGGCAAGGCCCGAACGTGTGCCCGACGTTCCCGCAACCATTTCCGCAACGACTGTTCCGATCAGCGCCATACCGCCGGCGATGCGCAGCCCGCCCAGGAAGTAGGGAAGGGCGCTCGGAATCATGAGCCGCCTTATGGTCTGCCAGCGCGTCGCCCCGTACAGTCGGAAAAGATCCTTCAAATTCGTATCGACGCTTTTCAATCCAAGGAGCGTGTTGGAAATAATCGGAAAGATCGCGGCCATCCACGCAAGGATCAGCAAGACGACGAACACATTCTCGACCCAGATGATGATAAATGGCGCGATCGTGACAATCGGTGTGACCTGGAGGAACACTGCGTAAGGGAAGAAGATTCGCTCGGCGATCGGCGATTGGGCAAGGACAAGGGCGACAAGCGCGCCCGAGAGCGCGGCGAGGGTCAGCGCGGCGACGGTGACCTGCAGCGTCACGGCAAGCGCCGACGCAAGATCGCCGGCATTCGCGGCGATCGCCATCGCAATCGCCGAGGGACGCGGCAGGATATAGGGCGGCACCTCGGCGGCGACGACCGCGATTTCCCATAACGCCAGCAAGATCGCACCAAACATAGGTGCAGCGGCGACCTTCATCATGCGGCGCGGCCTCCGGCGTCCATCGCACGGCCCAGGACTGCCGCGATGTGAGCACAGTAATCGGCAAGAATGTGGCTACTACGGAACGCGGGGTCGCGTGGTTCAGGTACGTCGATCGCGATATCGGCCAGCATACGTCCGGGCCGCGGCGACATAACGATCACGCGTTGCGACAGAAAGACGGCCTCGCGGATAGAATGGGTCACGAAAACCGCGGTCCATTTATGCTGCCGCCACAGGTCGATCAAATCGTCATTGAGGCGGAAACGCGTGAACTCGTCGAGCGCGGCGAACGGTTCATCCATCAAAAGAATTTGCGGTGACGTCACGATGGCTCGCGCGATGGATGCGCGCATCTGCATTCCACCGGATAATTCGCGCGGGTAGGCGCCTTCAAACCCCTGCAGGCCGACCCGTTGCAGTGTCTCGGCCACACGGTCGGGAGGCTGATTTTTGAGGACGAGGGGAAGCGCGACGTTATCGGCGACATTTGCCCAGGGCATCAGCGTCGCATCCTGAAATACGAACCCGGTTTCGGACGAACCCGTGCCGCGCACAACCTCGCCCTCGCTCGGCGTGATCAGCCCCGCCATAAGACGCAGCAGCGTCGACTTTCCGCATCCCGACGGCCCAACAAGACTGACGAATCTGCCGCGCGCGATATCGAGCGATATCGGCGCGAGCGCCTGCGTTCCGTTGGGATAGGTCTTGCCCGCACCGATCAGCCGGAACGCCGGCTCGGTCAACGGGAGCCGCCGCTGCGATGCTGGGACTTGCCGACAAACGCGGTCGTGTATGCTTTCCTGAAATCCAATTCGCGCGGATACAGACC
>CANJEU010000233.1 GCA_947473445.1 Fidelibacterota bacterium
GACATGCTCGTCCGCGTCGTCACGCCCGGCGCCACCTACAGCGCCCCATTGAGCGTCACGGCCACGCCCGTCGCGAACGGGTGGGACGCCCTCGCCACCGGTACGCTCGAAGGCCCGGGCGTACGTGTCGGTTTGAACTGGACCGGGGTGATATCCCCGGCGGATCCGGCGCAGTCTTCCGGCAGCGGTCGCTTTGATATCGCGGTTGATGACTTCAACATCCCGGGCACGACGGACCGCCTCGACGCGCACGGTCTTGTCACGCTCGAAGCCGGCGACGGCGTTTTTACGATGCGCGTCGCGCAGCCACTGACTTTATCCACAACTCTGTCGCCGCGCGCGGATCGGTCCACGCTCCTGCAAGGGCTCGGCGATCTCCCCTGGTCGGTGACCATCGCCCCGTCGGCATCTGACGCAGCGCTGGTCTTTACGGCCGCGGGCGAACGGCGTGCCTTGCGTTTCGACATTGCTGCGAATGGCGCGGCGGGCGCCGGCCGCATGACCTTCGCCCTGGTGGGTCAGGCTGCGCGCTCGCCGCAAGCCACCGAATTCCGGCTCGAAAATGCAATTGCCGAGCTCCAACGCATTCCCTTCGGCGGCGGCGCGGTGTCCGGCCGTATCGCCGTGACGAACTTCGGCGGGACGCCCCGCGCGGCGGAAGGCAAAATAAGTGCGGCCCTCGATATGGCAGGCGTGATCATCGAGGGGGTGAAGCTCGAAGATGCGCAGGCGGCCCTGGCCAGCACGATGCGGGTTGCTGACGGCGCGTTGACGTTCGACTTCGAGACATTGCGCCTCCTCCTCACCCGCGGGGGTACTAAAGGTTGGACGTTGGAGAAACCCGCCGAACTCACTCTCGCCAAAAATACGGACAGTCCGCAGAATTTCCGCCTCGGCCCGATTGGGTCAGGGGCGCATGCCGACCTCGCGTTCACACTCCCCGAAGTCGCGTTGCAAAGCGAGTCCGACACCGAGTCGCATATGACCTTCCGCGCGCCGAATCTCCGCCTGAATGCCGAGACGAAGCTTCTGTCGCTCGCTACGCGGTTCCAGGCGACGGACGTGTCGCTTGATCACCCGAGCGCGGAGGCGCGCGACGGACGATTCGACGTCAAGCTCGACGGGACCGCCCTCAGCGGCACAGTCTCAGCGCGGTTTGTTCGGGTCGGTGCCCGCACGACGGAGGCCCCGAAGGGGGCGCTCGTCACGAACGCGACTCTCGCGACCAAGGGCGACAGCTACAGCGTACGCGGTACCTTGTCGACCGCCGCCGGCGCAAAGCTTGGCGATTACACGGCCGGTGCGAGTTCTGATTTCGCGCGCGGCTCTGCGTCCCTCGCGATGCCGAAGATCCGCTTCGAACGCGGCGGCAAGTTCGACGCCGCTGACCTCGCCTTCATCACACCGGTGAGCGACCTGACCGGGACCATCGGCCTTGATGCAAAGGCCAGCTGGAGCCCAAAGCGCAGCACGCAGACGGCGACCGCGACGGTCGACGACGTCAGTTTCGTGGCGGGAGACATCAGCGTTGTCGGCCTGACCACGAGCGTTGAACTCGCCGAACTTTCTTCATTGCGCTCGGTGGGCACGCACAAGGTCACCGTGAAGTACGTCACCGCGGGATTGCCTTTGACCGACCTGTCGGCCGATTATGCGCTGACGGGCGATGGTACGGCCGTCGTCAGGCAAGGCGCTGTGAACGTCGCCGGCGGGCAGATCACGCTCACCGATGCCGTATTTCCCCTGAATGGCGGCGACGGTGCATTCGCCCTCGGAGTTCAGAACCTCGACATGGGCCTTCTCGCCACGCAGGCCGCGATCGATGGCCTATCCGTGACCGGTACGCTGTCGGGATCAGTGCCGCTGCGCAGCGACAAGACGGGATATCACTTTGTCGAAGGGCTGCTGCGCTCGGACAGTCCAGGCCAGGTTATTTATAAACCCAGCGCCCCCTCACCCGCGCTGTCTGAAAACCAAGGCGGCGCCCTTCTTCTCCAGGCGCTCTCGAATTTCACCTATGACCGGCTTTCCCTGACGCTCAACGGACCTTTGGCAGAGGAGGTCAGTCTTCTGGTTGGTCTCGCGGGCAAGAACCCGGATCTTTATGGGGGCTATCCCATCGAGTTCAATTTGAGCCTGACCGGCCGTTTGACGCAAATATTGCGGCAGGGCGTGGTCGGTTATGGAATCCCCGCCGATCTCGAACGCCGGCTGCGGGAAGGCAAACCACCTGCGCCATAGACGGCTTGCCGCAATCAGGCCATCTTCAGCTACAATACTTGCAATCAGATCTGGAAGACTAACGAGAGGACCGCGACGTGCCCCACAGCAAACCGATCCGTGCGTTTTCTCGCCACGCCGCGCTTTGCGGATTGATCGTCCTTCTCGGGGCCTGCTCGCCCACGATCAGACTGGAAGTGCCGGACAAGCCCATCGTCATCAATCTCAACATCAAGATCGAGCAGGAAGTCCGCGTGAAGCTCGAAAAGGGTGTTGAAGAAGCGATGCAGAAAAATCCGAAAATCTTCTAAGCCTTCAGATTTTCCAGCGCCTCCCAAAAGGAGTTCTCCATGACACAGACAAATGCCCGACACATGCGTGCGATTTTCGCAGCCGTCCTGCTGATGGCCTCCGGCACGGCGGCGCCGGCGTTCGCTCTTGATCTCGATGAAGCCCGAGCCGCGGGCCAGATCGGCGAGCGGCCTGACGGTTTGGTCGGTCCGGTGTCGCCGGGCGCGAATGCCGAAGTAGCCGCATTGGTCGAGACGATCAATAAGGCCCGTCTTGAGGCTTACCGCGCCCTCGCCCAAAAGGAGGGCACTCCGCTTGATGCCGTACAGGCCGTGGCGGGCGAACGGCAGTTACAGGCCGCGGCGCGAAATGGGTGGTATGTGATGGATGCGGGTGGACGCTGGCGTAAGCCTTAAAGGCTGGTGCTTAAACCGCGCGCGTCGCGCGCCATTGCGGATCGGCACTTATCTCGGTTGCGCCGTATAGCCCACGGTGGTGCTCACCTGGGCCGCTCCAATCAGCGCCTGATTGAATTCATAGATCGCAATACCGCGTTCGGCTTCCGCGGCGACGGGGGGCATCAGATTAGCGCCTTGGGCGGCCTGCGCTTGCATGATGGTCGTACCGACCTCACGCGAGACAAGAACGCCGCCGAAGCTGACGACATTGTCCTGGAAGCGCCCATGGTGACCCCGGCGGCGCGGATTTGAATCGAAGCTGGCGGCATCATCGTCGAAACGATGCCATTGATCGCGCGGCGGGGGCGCGTAAGCGCCGCCCAGAGAGTCCACATACTCGGACGGCGAAGAGACGGAATGACGTGAAAGCGGAATCCGGGCGCTGGAGCCGACGATCCCCGAATTGGCGACCTGAGCGGTACTCATTTGGGCGCCTGTTCAAGTGCGTAGGGCACTCCTAGCGCAGAAGTAGAATTTTTCAAGTTTTCCACAGATCACTTATATTGCGCCGTTCTTCGGCAAGTCAAATGACCTAGATCAAACAACGATCCTCATGTTCTGTGAGGCGCGATGTCTCCTTTGGTAAAAAAAGTATTAGTTTCGAAAGCTTAAGGACTCATTAATGAGGCAATAAATTGTTCTTGCTCTGGAACTAGCTTTGAAGGGCCAGCGCGACCAGCGACCACATGTAAAGGGTGACAAAAAGCCCGATCAGAGCTGAAGCTTCTTTCAAGAATGCTGATGCTGACATCGATCTCTCCAATGTTCTTTCTTTGTTCCTGGTCGCGATAGGAACAAATTGAGAACGAACTGTCAAGCGCCTTCGCAAAATGGTTGTCTGGCTGTCGCACGGGCCCGGGGACTGTTAAACGAGCCTATCTGTTTAAGCCCTTAGGATTGCCCGTGCTCCTCTCTCGTCGCTTCAGCGTCGCCCCGATGATGGATCGCACCGACCGGCATTGCCGCGTCCTGATGCGCCTCCTGTCCCAGCGGGCGCTGCTTTACACCGAGATGGTCACCAGTCCCGCACTCGTCCGTGGCCGCACGCCGGAACGGTTCTTAGGGTTTTCGCCCGCCGAGCATCCCGTCGCCTTGCAGGTTGGCGGTTCGGACGCGAAGGAACTCGCTCTCGCCGCCCGTATGGCCGAGGACTACGGCTATGATGAACTCAACCTGAACGTCGGCTGCCCCAGCGACCGCGTCACATCCGGCCGCTTCGGAGCCTGCCTGATGGCGGAGCCGCAGCTCGTGGCCGAATGCGTCGCCGCCATCCGTTCCGCGGTGGCGATCCCTGTGACCGTCAAGACGCGCATCGGTATTGATGAGCTCGATAGCCCTGAGTACCTCGCATCTTTCATCGCTACGGTCGCACAGGCCGGTTGCGAGTCCTTCAGCATCCATGCGCGTAAAGCCTGGTTAAAAGGCCTCAGCCCC
>CANJEU010000234.1 GCA_947473445.1 Fidelibacterota bacterium
ACGTTAGCGACGCCGGAGACCTTACAAACTTGTAAGCCGTAAGGGGGGGGGGGGGGGGCGCCACGAACATTAACCTGCTGGAACAGGTCTTTCTGTCATTCTGTTAAAGCTGCGCGCTGTTGTGCAATGTTAGAACGGTACCCGTAGTTGCGAGCCCCTTGGAGCAGTTCTTGGACGCCTTGATCGTTCCCCACGAGACCAGCGCACCGGCCTTTATCGACGTGCAGCCGCCGCTCGGCCAGATTTTGCTGGCCCGCGGCGCCATCTCGGAGGGCGACGTCGCGAAGGCGATGTCGTTCCAGAGCAGTTTCGGCGGCCTCATCGGCGCCATCCTCATCCGCATCGGCGCGGTCTCCGAAGATGCCGTGCTTGAGGCTCTGTCCATACAGCTTGAGATGGGGATCATGTCGAACGCGGCGATGCCGCAGGACCCGACGACATACGTTGCCACGCTCAAGGCGTCGGGCATCGATACCGAATGGTGGGTCGATCAAGCCGCGCTGGCCTGGCAGGACGAACACGGCGTTATTCATTGCATCAGCCGCGATCCGCTGCGGCCCAGCCTGCAAGAGGCGCTGCTGTCGGCTTTCTTGGGTAAGGAAATCCGGTGGTGGCTGATCCGCAATCGCGAACTCGACATGATGATCGATCTGGTGCGGCGCGCCGTCGCAACGGACGGTCGCGACGTTGAGGACGATGTCGCGCTTTTGCGGGAACTGGCCGAGGAAGCCCCGGTCGTCGAACTCGTTTCGAACGCCATGTCGCAGGCCGTCAACGAAGCAGCATCGGATATCCACGTCGAGCCGCGCGAACATGAATTCGACATTCGGTACCGCGTCGACGGCGTTCTGCAGAGCCGCCTTACCCTTCCCCGTTCACGCTTCGACGCGGTCGCTTCGCGCATCAAACTTATTGCCGGCCTAGACATCGCCGAACGCCGCCTTCCGCAAGACGGACGTATCAGCTTACGTATCAGCGGCAAGGACCTCGACATCCGCGTCTCCTGCCTCCCGGGCGTCTTTGGCGAATCGATCGTGATGCGTCTGCTGATGAAGGAGCATAAGGAATTCTCGCTCGCCAAGATCGGCATGGCGCCTGATCACCTCGCGACATTCGGCAAACTTGCGCAGGAGCCTCATGGCATCATTCTGGTCACCGGTCCGACCGGCTCGGGCAAGTCGACGACGCTGAAGGCGACGCTCGAACACATCAAGGACGGTAAACGCAAGATCATCACCGTCGAAGATCCGGTGGAATACAATATTTCCGGCGTCACGCAGGTCCAGACCAAGGCCGACATCGGCTTTACCTTCGGACGCGTGCTTCGCTCGATCCTGCGCCAAGACCCCGACGTCATCATGATCGGGGAAATCCGCGATCTTGAGACTGCGCAAATCGCCGTGCAGGCGTCACTTACGGGTCACATGGTGTTCTCGACGCTGCACACCAACGATTCCTTGAGCGCGTTCACACGTCTGATCGACATGGGCCTTGAGCCGTTCCTCGTGACCTCGACGGTACGAGAGGTCATGGCCCAACGTCTGGTGCGCCGTCTTTGCGTTCATTGCCGTCAACCCCATCAGCCGTCGCTGGCAGTACTTGAAAAGTGCGAAGACATTCGGCGCCGCTTTCCCGAGATTCTGCCTGGCGCACCGCAGTGGTACGAAGCCAAAGGTTGCGCGAAGTGCCAGCATACGGGGTATCGCGGACGCCTGGGGATATACGAGGTCGCCGTCCTGAACGACGAGATCGCCGAGATGATTCTACACAAGCGTCCGTTGCAGGAAATGCAGGAAGCCGTGCGCAAGATCGGCTTCCGTGACCTGCTCGAAGATGGCTTGATCAAAGTTTGGAACGGCGACACGAGCGTCGATGAAATCATGCGCGTCACCGGACAGGCCGGCATTGAAGGCGACTGATGCAGACGTTCGATGCCGCTTTGGGAGAGGCGAACGCTTTACATAAGGCTGGCCGCCTCGACGAAGCGGCACGCCTTTATGAGGTGCTGCTGCAGCAGGCGCCCAATCACGCGAAAATTCTGTATTACTTAGGGGCTGCGTACGGCTCCCTGGGGCGGATTGATCGATCCATCGCGGCTCTTGAGCGATCTCTGGTCCAGGCGCCGGGCGACCTTAATGCCATGGAAATGCTGGGATCCACCTGGATGCGCGCCGCCCAGCCTGAGAAAGCGCTGCCGTACTTTCAAGATGCCGCCAGGCGGTCAAAACGCACCGAGGCGGACCTGCGCGTGGCGACGACCCTTGCTTTGTGCCGCAGGTATGCCGAAGCGCTGCCGTTGTTCGAACGCCTGCGTGCCGCGGGAACGCGCGATGCTCAGATCGAAAACGGCATGGCCATTTGCCTGGCCGAGCTGGGGCGGGCCGGCGATGCCGAGCATATCCTACGGGCAAGCGTCGCGAGTTGGCCCGCCAATAAGAAGGCTCACCTTGCCCTCGGCAATCTGCTCGCGCAGCAAGGCCGGTTTGCCGAAGCGGAGGAGACCGCACGAACCTGCCTCGCAACGCATCCCAATGACGCTGACGTGCACCGACTGCAGGCGAATATCCTGCATCGCATGGGACGGTTCGAGGAGGCGGAAGCAGCCTACCGCGAAGCGTTGCAGCGCAATCCAAAAGACGCCGCAACGCTCTGCCAGCTGGGTGAAGCTCTTATCGAGCTTCATCGTCTGGACGACGCCGAAGTCGAACTGCAACGCGCCTTGTCGATCAGCCCAACTGACGCCGGCGCCCTGACGGCGCTGGGCCGTGTCCTGGAGTTGCGCGGTGCGCTGCCTGCCGCTCTGGACCTTCATAACCGAGCGCTGAGCAATGACCCGCGCAACGACAACGCCCTCGTCAACCGGGGAGCAACGAAACGATTCGCGGGGGATTTCGAAGGCGCATTGAGCGACTACCACGCGGCGCTTGAAATTCGCCCTGACCATCCCCCGGCGATGGCAAGCCGCGCACTGACCATGCTGACGCTCGGACGGCTTTCGGAGGCTTGGCCGCATTACCGCGCGCGCATAAAAGCCCAAGCCGGCGCCATCGACCTCGCCGGGGATAAGCCCTGGGATGGAACGCCCATCACCGGAAAGAGAATTCTCGCCTGGACGGAGTATGGCTTGGGCGACGAGATTCTTTTCGCAAGCTTCATTCCCGAGATTCTGCGCGAGGCCGCGCACTGTACGCTAATCTGCGCCCCGCGCCTCGTAACCCTTTTCTCGCGCTCCTTCCCCGGCCTTACGGTATTGCCTGCGGGCACGCTTCCGACCGCGGACTACGACGTACGCCTGCCGCTCACAGACCTCGCGCAGGTTTTGCGTCCGACCCTCGAGGCCTTTCCCCGTCACGGCGGCTATTTGAAGGCAGATGAAGCGCGCGCCGAGGAGTTGCGTGCGCGCTACCGGCGAACGAAGGGCCCTGTGATAGGCATCTCCTGGCGCAGCGCAGCCGGGCCCACCGGCCGCTTTAAGTCGACAAATCTCGCTCAATGGGCCGGCGTCCTGAAAACACCCGACGTCTCCTTCGTATCTCTGCAATACGGTGACAGCCGGGAGGAGGTTGCTGGCGCGGTCGCCGCCACTGGCGCTTCCATCACCATAGATCCTGAAATAGATCCATCACGCGATATCGATGGTTTCGCCGCGCAAGTCGCCGCGATGGACTTTATCGTCTCGGTCAGCAATACGACGGCGCACCTCGCTGGCGCGCTCGGGCGGCCGACCTGGGTCCTGACGCCGACGGGTCCGGGCATGCATTGGTATTGGATGCAGGACAGGACCGATAACCCCTGGTATCCGACGCTGCGTCTGTTCCGTCAGGAAACACCTATGAATTGGACCGCGCCCCTTGACGCGGTTGCCGCGGAACTGCGCCGGGTCGTCTGCCCATGACACACGACGCCGTAAAAATCCTAGAAGAGGCGCTGGCCGCGCACCGGCTCGGCGACGAAACGACGGCCGCTGCCGGCTACCGGGCGGTCCTCGCATTGCAAGCCGACAACGCAGATGCGCTCCACCTTCTCGGCACCATCATGGCCCGAAGCGCGCCGGAGGAAGGCATTGCCCTGATCGAACGCGCGCTAGCGGTAAATCCGGACTCGTTCGAAGCACATCTCAACCTTGCCAACACTTTTGCAAAGCGGCTGCGTATGACGGAGGCCGAACTGCACTTCCGCGCGGCACATAAGCTAAATCCGACCAGTGTTGCGGCAATCAATGGGCTCGGCGGCGCGCTGCTTCACCTTGGACGTTATGCGCACGCCGAGCCGTTCTTGCGTGAAGGTTTGAGCCGCGACACAACGTCCGCGCCCGCGCTCCTGAATATGGCCATGCTCATGGACGCGACAGATCGTGTCGACCAGGGCATGCAGTTCTACGACCGTCTA
>CANJEU010000235.1 GCA_947473445.1 Fidelibacterota bacterium
CTTGCACCGGAAAGTCTGAGCAAACTTGCGCGTCTCGACCCGCGCAGCTTACCTGCAGTGACGTCTCCCGTGCGGCTTGGTGTTCCGGTCAACGGTATCCGTAAATTTCTCGCTATCGGCCTGAACTACGCCGATCATGCCGTGGAAGCGGGCCTGCCGATCCCGAACGAACCTGTCGTCTTTATGAAAGCCATCAGCTGCCTGTCGGGGCCAAATGACGATGTCATGTTGCCGCCGGATGCGAAGCGCGGCGACTGGGAAGTCGAACTCGGCATCGTGATCGGACGCACGGCGCGGCACGTAAGCGAGACCGATGCCCTCAGCTACGTCGCCGGCTATAGCCTCATTAACGATGTCAGCGAACGGGAATGGCAGTTCGATCATGGCCTCACCTGGGACAAGGGCAAAGGCTTCGATACCTTTGGCCCGGTTGGCCCATGGCTAGTGACAGCCGATGAAGTAGGCGATCCGCAGTCCCTCGATCTCTGGCTAGAACTGAACGGCAAGCGGATGCAAACCGGCAATACCAAAACCATGATTTTCGGTGTCGCGCAGATCGTCAGTTATCTCAGCAAACTCTTTACGCTCTGGCCCGGCGATCTGATCACCACCGGTACGCCGCCTGGCGTCGGCATGGGCCATAAACCGCCGGTCTTTTTGAAATCCGGCGATGTGATGCGCCTTGGAATCTCAAAGCTCGGCGAACAGACCCAAAAGGTCGTCGCCTTCAGCTTGTCACCTTAGGGAGGCATCGGATGGCCGACACCAAAAAGAAGCTCCGCAGCCAGTCGTGGTTCGGCGCTCCCGGCCTTCATGGCTTCATTCACCGCAGCTGGATGAAGAACCAGGGCTATCCGCAGGATATGTTCGAAGGCAAACCCGTCATCGGCATCTGCAATACCTGGTCCGAACTCACGCCCTGCAACGGACATTTCCGCGAACTTGCCGAATGGGTCAAGCGCGGCGTCTATGAGGCGGGCGGCTTCCCGCTTGAATTTCCGGTCATGTCGCTGGGCGAGACCTTGCTGCGGCCCACCTCCATGCTTTTCCGGAATCTCGCGAGCATGGACGTCGAGGAATCGATCCGCGCCAATCCGCTCGATGGCGTTGTTCTCCTTATGGGGTGTGACAAAACGACGCCCTCACTGCTGATGGGGGCAGCGTCAGTCGATATTCCCACCATCGGCCTGTCCGGCGGCCCTATGCTGAAGGGCAATTATAAAGGTCAGCCCCTCGGTTCCGGCACAGGGCTTTGGCAGATGTCCGAAGACGTGCGCGCCGGCAAAATGACGAGCGAGGAATTCGTGGGCGCGGAAAACGCCATGAGCCGTTCGAAGGGGCACTGCATGACCATGGGAACGGCCTCGACCATGGCATCGATGGTTGAAGCCCTTGGCATCGGGCTTCCGGGCAATGCGGCCATCCCGGCCGTTGATGCCCGGCGCTACACCCTGGCGCAGCTAACGGGCCGTCGTATCGTGCAGATGGTGCACGAGGATATGAAGATGTCCCAGATCCTCACACGGAAAGCCTTCGAAAACGCCATCCGGACCAACGCAGCGATTGGCGGGTCCACCAATGCCGTCGTGCACTTGCTGGCGCTGGCAAAGCGCATCGGCGTAGAGCTCGACCTGCAGGACTGGGATGCGCTGGGCTCGCAGGTGTCGTGTCTGGTCAATCTCCAACCGTCAGGCAAGCACCTGATGGAGGACTTCTATTACGCTGGCGGACTGCCGGTGGTTTTGAAGGAACTTGCTGAGAGGAAGCTCCTTCATACCGACGCCCTCACGGTCAACGGCAAGTCGATCGGGGAAAACGTCGCAAGCGCCGAATGCTGGAATCGCGACGTCATCCACACCTACGATCAACCCTTCAAGGCGGAAGCCGGCATCGCGGTCCTCAAAGGAAACCTCGCGCCCAATGGTGCTGTGATTAAGCCATCGGCAGGCAGCCCACACCTCTTCAAACATCGCGGTCGCGCGGTCGTGTTCGAGAACATCGAACACTTCTATGCGCGCATCGACGATCCGAACTTGGATGTGGACGAGAACTGCGTACTCGTCCTTAAGAATTGCGGCCCTAAGGGCTACCCCGGAATGCCCGAGGTCGGGAACATGCCGCTGCCGCCCAAAGTGCTCAAGAAAGGCATCACCGACATGGTGCGCATTTCGGACGCGCGCATGAGCGGAACCGCGTACGGGACCGTCGTGCTGCACGCCTCGCCCGAGGCTGCCGCCGGCGGACCGCTGGCTTTGGTGCAAGATGGAGATATGATTGCCCTCGATGTCGAAGCCCGCACCCTGCATCTTGACGTAGACGAGGCGATCCTTACGAAGCGCCGTGAGGCCTGGAAGCCTCAACCGTCACCGGCACGGGGTTACGTCAAACTCTACGTTGACCATGTGCTCCAGGCCGACCAGGGCGCCGACCTCGATTTCCTCGTGGGCAAAAGCGGCGCCGAAGTCGCGCGCGATTCCCACTAGACATCAAGGCGTTAGGGCAGGGGCGTCTCGGCCGGAAATGTGATAGTATTTCTAAAGTAGATCGCACCGCGTTTGCCTTGAGGGATGGCGTTATCCGCTATTTTCTCTAGCGCTTCGGAGCCGTCGATCGCGTACGGGCCGATTGCTTTGGAATCAGGGTCTTATGAAATCAGGTCATCGCGCTTCCCAACGCCTAAAAGCTGGAGCGGGCGCGATGTGCCTTCTGCTTTGCGCTGCCCTCGCAAGCTGTAGCGGTGCTGAAACGGTTACCCCCGCTCCCGACATTGCCGCGATTCCGCCCGGGGTGGACGCCAGTTCACCGGCCCAGCGGCGCCTCATCACCGAAAGTCAGTATCTCAACACGGTCGGCCACATCTTCGGCCGCGATATCGAAGTCATTGCCCAGTTCGCGCCCATGCAGCGCACCGAAGGTCTTCTGGCCCTTGGCGCATCGAAAGCCGGCGTGCCCTCGGGAGAACTTCAGAAATTCCAGCGTGCCGCCCGCCAGGTCGCGAGCCAGATCGTCGACAACGGCAATATCGAGCTGCGTTTGCCCTCCCATCGCGATGTGCTGATGCCATGCAAACCGGCCGCGGCGAACGCGCCCGATGCGGCCTGCGCCGGGATGTTCCTGCGCGCGACGGGCCGGCTGCTCTACCGCCGTCCCGTCGGCGAAGCGCGCCTCGCGCAAATGGTTGATGATGCGGGCCGGGCCACGGCGCAACTCGGGGATTTCTACGCAGGGCTCGCCACGGTCGTCGAAGGCATGCTCATCAGCCCCGAAGTCCTTTTCATCGAGGACCGCAGCGAGCCCGATCCTGAGCGTCCGGGCCGGCAGCGTCTTGAGGCCTATTCTTATGCGTCGCGGCTCAGCTTCTTCCTCTGGAATGCGGCGCCCGACGATAAACTCTTGAAGGCCGCTGAAAGCGGTGAGCTGAACACCGCCAAAGGCCGCGCCCGCGTCGTCGATATGATGTTAGCCAGCCCGCGCCTTGAGGGCGGCGTACGCGGCTTCTTCGATGACATGCTTGGCTTTGATGCCTTCGCCAACCTCGCCAAGGACCCGACGGCCTATCCGGCTGAAACCGGGGCAACGCTGACCGATGCGCGCGAGCAGACTCTTCGCACGATCTACGATCACTTGGTGACCAAAAAGGGCGACTACCGCGATCTGTTCACCACGCGGGCGACCTTCATGTCGCCGGCGCTTGGCGCGATTTATCGCGTGCCCACGACGCCCGGTTGGGCGCCCTACGAGTTTCCCGAGAATGGCCCGCGCATGGGGCTGCTCACGCACGTCAGTTTCCTCGCGCAGCACGCTCACCCCGCGCGTAGCTCGGCGACGCGCCGCGGCAAGGCGTTGCGCGAGTTGCTGTTGTGCCAACCTGTTCCCCTGCCGCCTCCCAACGTCGACTTCTCGGCGGTCGAGGACCCGAAGGCCACCTTCCGCACCGCGCGTGACCGCGTCAACGTTCATCTTGAAAACCCGGTCTGCGCGGGCTGCCATCGCATTACAGATCCCATCGGCCTTGCGCTCGAGAACTTCGATGGCGCAGGCGTCTATCGCCGAACCGAGAAGGGCGCTGAAATTGATGGAAGCGGCGCGCTCGATGGAAAGGCATTCACCGATCTTGTCGGTCTCACCCAGGCGGTGCGAAATCACCCGGCGTTGCCGACGTGTCTTGTGCGCCGCGTTTACAGCTACGGGGTTGGCGCCGCGGTTGATAACAGCGACAAGCCGCTGCTCGACTTCCTCAATGCTGAATTCGTAAAGGGCGGCTATCGCTTGCCGAACCTGCTGCGCCAGATCGTGCTCAGCCCCGCATTCTATGACGTGACCGGAGCTCCGCTTCCGGAACAGAAGACAGCTTCGAAGTAGGAGAAGC
>CANJEU010000236.1 GCA_947473445.1 Fidelibacterota bacterium
GATTGATCATAATTCCCCCCTGTAAATCAAAAGCCGTACTACGCGCGCGAACTCGGTCCGCGCGCGTTCCCCCTCGGCCAGCGCATGAGCTTGGATAGCGCTCCTTTGTTAGGCCAAAATCTCGCTGATGGAATCGGCCGTGGCGTTGCTGCCGCCGCCGAAGGTCTGGACGTCCATGCCGAGCGTGCGCATCGCGGTCAGCGACATGCGCGACATCGGGGCGCCCTTCATGTCCACATGCAGGCCGGTCTTGAGCTTGCCGCCGGCGCGTCCGGCGGTGAACATTGGCATATCCTCCAGGCCGTGGGTGCGCGCGGCGGCATCGCCCGTATCGGCGACGATGAGCATATTGTCGAGCAGCGTGCCGTCGCCTTCCTTGATCTTCTCGAACGCGCGGATGAAGTAGGCAAAGCCTTCCATTGAGCGGCGCGCGAACCACGAACAGACCGGCTGATAGCCGAGCTTGTCGTCGATCGGTTCTTCGTGGGTGCTGGTGTGGTGCGGCTTCTCGTAGCCCGGCTTGATCGTATTGGACGACATGTCAGCATACGCCATGTTGATGACGCGGGTCTGGTCGCAGGCGATCGCCATCGCGAGCAGGTCGGACATCATCTCGTTGCGCTGCACGACGTAGGGTGATTCGTTGTTCATCTTCAGCTCGGCCTCGTCGGGCGCCTTCGACGGCTTGCAGGCGGCGATGGGCTCGGGCTTGGTGAGTTGCTGAACGAACTGCTTTTCGAGATGGCGCAGACCCGAGAAGTACTGATCGAGACGCGCCTTGTCTTCGGCGCCCACACGATTGTTGAGCCACTTGGCCTCATCCATCACCGCCGAGAGCGCGCTTTTGCGTGACATGGCGCGAGGGCTGGGCTTGAAATCGGCGGCGTTGGGATCATTGAAGTCGGGTCCGAACAGGCGGGTATAGAATTCCAGCGGTGAATATTCGGCCGGGTTGGGGGTATTCGGATCTTCGTACGAGTAAGATGTGCGGGCGTTGCCGGTCGCAGTGGCGGTCAAGGTCTTGAAGCGCTGGGTGCGGCTGATCTGGTTGGCGATCTTGATGTCCCAGGTTTCGCCGGTGAGGTTATTGCCGTTCGGCGGCGAGCCGGTGCGCGCGATGATCCAGCCGGTGACGTGGCCGACAAGGCCGGCGCTGTCGCGGAACGCTGTGAAGTTGCTGAGAAGGTTGATGTGATTGCGCAGCGGGGCCAGCGATTCGATTTCTTCCGGGAACTCAAAGTCCGTGCCCGTCGTTTTCGGCACGAACACCGAGCGGTTCATCCCCAGGCCCCAGCTCCACAGAGCAAAGCGCGTCGGCACCGGCTTGCCGTCGGCAAGCGCGTTGCCGTTACCATTGAGGAAGCAGTTCAGGAGCGGCAGGCCAACCGTGACCGCGCCACCATTCAACATACCGCGCAGGACGCGGCGGCGTGAGAAATCGTTCATCATGATTGCACTCCTTCGATCAGCGATTTGAAGCGACTTGCGCGGGCTGCGACACCGCAGCCGATTTTTCGGGCGCCGGCGGATTGGGCATGCTGACCGTCGAGAAGGCGGGATGCATCACAATCGAGCGCAGCAGTGGCCGGATCTTGAACTCTTCCTTGGCAAAGCCCTTGTTCAGCTCGGCCAGAAGGGCATTGGATGACGGAGGCACCACGGACGCGGTGGCATAGCTGAAGGCACGGCGCACGAGGCAGGCCGGGATAGCCGGGCTATCGTGAAGGATCTGACCCAGGCCCTCGACACTGTCGAAGTTCTTGCCGTCGAGATTGCCGCTGGTATCGATGGCCGCGCCTTTTTCAGTATCGCGATAGCGGCCGGCCCCGTCGAACTTCTCAAGCGAAAGGCCGATAGGGTCGGTGATTTTATGGCAGCCGGCGCAAACGGGATTGGCGAGGTGCTGACCGACGCGTTCGCGCGCCGTACGCAGGCGGGGATCGGGATTTTCGACCGCCGAAAAATCGACGTTGGCGGGCGGCGGCGGCACCTTCTGGCAAAGCAGTAGTTCGCGCAGCGCCTTGCCGCGCAGCGTGGCCGAACTGCGGGTTGCGTGAGACGCGCGCGCAAGGAAGCTGGCGTGGGTGAGAATGCCCGCGCGATCGGATTCAGGGGGGAATTCGTAAGCGTTCCACCCTGCCGACGTCTGCACACCATAGAGAATACCAAGCGGCGGCGAGATGAAGGTCTGGCGCGTGGTGAAGAGATCCCGGTAATCGCCGTCCTTGGTCAGGAGCTGATCGACCACCGTGCGCAAGGTTTGTTCGCGCGCTTCTCCCGGTAAACCACCGAGGAAATAGGGATAAACGGTGGCGTCTTTGCTGAGGGTTTCGAGGTCCTCGAGACCGAACATGTCGTCGAAGAAGGCACGCACTCCGGATTCGAGGCGCGCACTGGCGAGCATCTCGTCGACGATGCGCTTGCGGCTCTTTTCGTTGAACAGATCGCCCTTCCTTGCCGCCGCGATCAACTCGGGTCCCGGCGCAGCGTTCCACAGGAAGAGGCTGAGGCGGGCGGCCTGCGAATAGGCGTCGAGCCGCATCTGGCCGGGACGCTTGGGATCGGGTTCCTCGGCCTCGGCGACCATAAGAACGCTGGGGCTGAGCAGGACACTTTCGAGCACGACCTGCATACCGGCATAGAAATCGTTGAGCCGGTTCGCGCCCGTGCCGGCTTCGGCGACGAGCTTGGCGACATGGTCCTTGGGCGGGGGAACGAAGTAGAGATTTTCAACCACGCGGCCGAGGAATTTCGCGGCGCAGGCGTTGTCGGCTTTACTTGCATCAGCGGGTTTACACGGGAACAAGGTATCGCGGCGCAGCGGATCAACGACCTGCGAGGACATAAGCCCAGCTATCTTCTGATAAGTTTCGAGCTGCGCGTCGCTGACCCCGGCGAGCGAGGCTCCTACCATGAGCACGCCTTCTGTGCGCGCGAGAGGCGCGAATTTCACGTCTGTGGTGATGTCTGGGCCAAAGAAGTGTTGGACCGTGTTGAGGTACTGGCGTGTGGTGAGGAGCCGGAGACGCTTCGGCGTGCCCACGGCCGGCGCGACCTCGACGGCAGACTTCGCCGCAGGTGTCTCAGGTTCCGCGGCGTGACTGAATGCGGGAAATGCAAGCGTGATCCCCGCGACAGCGGTCGCCGTGACAAGGGTTCTGTAAAGGGTCGAAAATACGCCCTCCTGCTTCGCCGACCCCGACTGCAGTAACTTTTTCAACAACGCATCCTCCGCCTTTTTCTTTGCGCCGTCCCCCGCTGCGCGGGAGAAGGCCACTCCAAACGCTTTATCCAAGCCCTAATGCGCGCCGGTGATGGAAACCCGATCGCCGGTAAGACCATCGCGACGCGGCGCTCCGTTCGTGCCCGCGACCTGCTTTTCCGGATGCACGATGCGGGCGCGAACGCCGGTGATCATGAGCGTACCGGAGATGGCGGTGTTGGCGCCGGTTTCGGGATCGGGGTAGGCGTCGGCCAGCCGGCGCAACGCCTTGTAGAAGGATTCCGACGTCAGTTTACCGTAGCTGATCTGATGTGAGCCGAAGCGGCGATTGACGCCGCGGTAGTGGCTTTCAATATCGAGATAACCCGCTATGGCGCCTTCGACCTTTTCCGGCGTCAGCTTCAGTTCGAAATGGGTGTCACGCATCCACTCGGTCGCGGCTTCCTGGTGCTGATGCTGCGTCGGCCAAACGAAGTCGCCGGACTTGGTCGTGGTGAGGACGCCGTCCACGATCTTGCCTTTGAACGTGTGGATGAAATCCTGCCCGTAGACGGTATCGATGCGCTGGGTTGTGTCCACCTGGAAATCACCCTTGGCGTCGCGGACCAAGGCGTCGAGGCCGCGGTAGGTGGTGATGGTCACGTCATCGTCGTTCTCGAGGCTATCGACCTCGGTCAGTTCGATGATCGTGCGATTGTAGGTACGGCTTTCAAAATACTGAGTCTCGAATAGGACTTGCGAAGAACCCAAGCGGTAGCTCGGGATGCAGCCGACGGCACGGTAGAGCTGGTTATCGACACCGGGTTTGCCATCGGGCGAGGTGAAGTCCGTGGGCTTGACCTTGCCGTCGAGATTGACGCCGTAGCTGATTTTGCCTTCGATTTCCTGAATCGGGAACTTGTCGGCGCCAGCCTTGGGGAACCAGACATTGGCCTCGCGGGCGACGGTGGTTTCCGCAAGCGTCCACTTCTTGCCTTCGGTTTGCGGGAACATGGCGGCGAACTGCTCGCGCGGGCCAAAGTCGTACAGACCTTTTGGGCATTCCGCGTTGGTTTCCTTCCCCGTCGCATCCATGGCCTGGTAGATGCCGTAGGTGCGCGTGGTGAGGACATAGCCGATGGAACGGTTGGAGATTCC
>CANJEU010000237.1 GCA_947473445.1 Fidelibacterota bacterium
CGCGTCTCCCTCGCTGAACCCCAGATCGTCGAACGCGTCTTTCATATGTTTGGGCAGCGGCGCGGTCACCGTCAGCGGCTTGCGTCCGTGGCGCGGTATGGTGAGCGAACGCGCATGCAGGCACATGCGGTCGGCCACGTCCGCGAGCAGGCCGTCGTGCAGATCGACGCGCTGGTCCGGGTCGGCGTTGACGACGGCGTATTTGGCGTCACCGATAATCGGCGTGCCGATCAATTTGCAATGCGCCCGGAGCTGGTGCGTGCGGCCGGTATGGGGCGAGAGTTCGAGCCAGCTGATCTTGCGGCCGGCCGTGTTCACGACGCGGTAGTCGGTAACGGCGGACTGGCCTTCCTCGTCATCCCATTCCATGCGTTCGTTGCCGCGGCCGCCCGCCTTGGAAAGGGCGGCCGAGATCGTACCGGCTTCATGTTCCGGATGCCCGAGGACGAGGGCCCAGTAAATCTTTTCCATCTCGCGGCCCTGGAACGAACGGGCGAGCGCGGCCGCCGACTTGGCGGTGCGCGCGACCACAAGCACGCCCGAGGTGTCCCGGTCCAGGCGATGGACAAGGCGCGGACGCTCGCCGCCGAACTTGAGGCCGTCGAGCAGACCGTCGATGTGGCGCGAGGTTTTGGTGCCGCCTTGCACAGCGATGCCGTGCGTCTTGTTCAGGACGATGAGATCGTCGTCCTTATAGATGACCATCTGCTGGATCTCGGCCACGTCGTGCTCGGACAGGGGCGCGACTTTTTTGACGAAAGGAGCGCCGCCTTGCGGGGCCCCGAGCGGCGGCACGCGGACGACCTGGCCGGGCGCGAGGCGCTGATTGGCTTTGGCCTTCACCCCGTCTACCCGGACTTGGCCGGTGCGCAGCAGCTTTTCGAGCCGGCCGTGGTTGACGTCGGGGAAGCGGCGCTTGAACCAGCGGTCCAGGCGCACGTCGCCTTCATCTTGAGCTACTTCGATCTGCTGAACGCCGGTCATGGTGACTCTTTTCTTTGCGCGCCATCGCGCGCTGGTCTTTGCGCGCCTTCGCGCGCGGGGCTTGATTTTTCTTTGCGCAGCTTCTGCCAGCATGCGAGGCGTTTGGCCACCTCGCGTTCGAAGCCGCGTTCGACCGGGCGATAAAACTGCTCGCGGGCCATGCCGTCGGGGAAATAGTTCTGACCGGAGAACGCCTCGTCCTGGTCGTGGTCGTAGGCATAGCCCTTTCCGTAGCCCAGGTCCTTCATCATGCGCGTGGGCGCATTGAGGATGTGCATCGGGGGCATGAGCGAGCCGGTGGAGCGGGCGCTGGCGCGCGCCTCGCCGTAGGCGGCATAAACCGCGTTCGATTTCGGGGCGGTGCCGAGGTAGATGACCAGCATGGCGATGGCGAGTTCGCCTTCGGGACTTCCCAGCCTGTCGTAGGTCTCCCAGGTGGAGATGGCGATCTGGAGGGCCTGTGGATCGGCCAGCCCGATGTCCTCGGCGGCAAACCGGGTGAGCCGGCGCAAGATATAAGTAGGGTCTTCGCCGCCATCGAGCATGCGCGAGACCCAATAGAGGGCCGCGTCCGCATCCGACCCGCGCAGGGATTTGTGCACCGCGCTGATGAGGTTGTAGTGCCCTTCCCGGTCCTTGTCATAAACCGGGGCGCGGCGCTGGACGACCTTGGCAAGGCCCGCGGCATCGAGCGGCGCGGCGGGCTGGGGCGTGAGGGCGAAAAGGTCCTCGGCCAGGGTCAGGATATGGCGGCCATCGCCGTCGGCCATGGCGCGCAAGGCGGAGCGGCCGTCGGCTGTTACAGGCAAGGGCCGGCCGGCGTCCTGCTCGGCGCGGACCAGGAGACCGTCGAGGGCGGCGTCGTCCAGACGGCGCAGGACCATTACCTGGCTGCGCGACAAGACGGCGGCGTTCAATTCGAAGGACGGGTTCTCGGTGGTGGCCCCGACCAGGATGATGGTGCCGTCCTCCATATAAGGAAGGAAGCCATCCTGCTGGGAGCGGTTGAAGCGGTGGATTTCGTCGACGAACAGGAGGGTGCCCTGCCCCATCTGCCGGCGCTTGGCCGCGGCTTCGAAAATCTTGCGCAGGTCGGCGACGCCGGAGAACACCGCCGACAGGGGTTGGAAGAAGAGGTCGGTGCCCTTGGCGAGCAGACGGGCGATGGTGGTTTTGCCCACGCCGGGGGGACCCCATAGGACCATGGAGGTCACCCGGCGGGCGGCGACCATCCGGCCGATGGGGCCCTCGGGGCCAAGGAGATGTTCCTGGCCGACGACGTCATTGAGGGTCGCCGGCCGCAGGCGGTCGGCCAGCGGCTGGCCGACTTTTGGCCCACTCTTATTATGGGGATCCTGCGGGGGAGCATGACCCGCAAAGAGATCGCTCATCCGCCCACCTGGAACTTCAGGACCTGGCCGTCGCGGTTGAGGGTCACGACCCAGGCGCGGACCGGGACGCCGAGAAGCTTCTGGAGGTCGGCGACGCTGGCGACCTTGGTTTCGTTAATGGCCAGGATCATGTCGCCCGGGCGGACGCCGATACGGCCCGCGATGGAGTTCCCCGAAAGCCCCATGACGATGACTCCCGGCTGCTCGTACTCGCGGCCCAACTCCTCGGCCAGCGCCGGGTTCAAGTTGGCGACGGTCGCGCCCGAGAAGGGTTGCTGTCCGCCGAGGGCGGTCTCCTGCCGGGCCGGCGTGTCGGGGGGTGACTGAAGGGAGACCTGCAGGGCCTGCTCGGTGGTGTCGCGCTGGATGCCGAGGCGGGCGGAGCCCCCGACCGGGAGGGTCGCGATCAGGTACCGGAGCTCGTCGGCGTCCTGGACTTCGCGGCCGTTGACCGTGCGGACGATGTCGCCCGCCCGCAGCCCGCTGCGCGCGGCCGGACTTGCCGCCGTGACCCGTTCGACAAGAACGCCGACGGGACGAGGCAGGCCCAGCGAGCGCGCGAGATCGGCGGTGATGCTTTTCCCCGACGCTCCAAACCAAGCGCGGACGGCCTTTCCGTCCTTAAGTATACTGGTAACTACGGTGCTTACCATGTTGGAAGGAATAGCAAATCCAATGCCATTGCTTCCGCCGTCGCGGGAATAGATGGCGGTGTTGATTCCGACCAGCCGCCCGTCGGAGGTGATGAGCGCGCCGCCGGAATTGCCGGGGTTCACCGCGGCATCGGTTTGAATAAAGGAGCGGAAATCGGTGACCCCGACCGTGGTACGCGCGAGGGCCGATATGATGCCCGAGGTGACAGTCTGTCCGACGCCGAAGGGGTTGCCGATGGCCAGCACCATGTCGCCGACTTCGAGATCGTCCGAGTTGGCGAGGTCGAGCGCCGGGAGCGGCCCACCGGGGTCCTGGAGCTGAAGGACCGCAAGGTCGGACCGGGGGTCCTTGCCGACGACCTTGGCGGCGAACTCGCGCCGGTCACTGAGGATGACGGTGATTTCGTCCGCTTCGCCAATGACATGGTTATTGGTGATGACCACCCCGCTGGCCCGGACGATGACGCCGGAGCCTAGCGAACTTTCGACCCGCTCGCGGGGGACGGCGCCCATCTGGTCGCCGAAGAACTGGCGGAAGAAGGGATCGTTCATCAGCGGCGAAACCTGCTGCTTGAGGACCCGCTTGGTGTAGACGTTCACGACGGCCGGCGAGGCCTTCTTCACGATGGGCGCGAAGGTCAGGGTGACCTGCTCGCGCGAGGCCGGCACGACCGGCTCGGCCGCGCGCAGCGGTGATACGAGGTTGGCCAGGACAAGCGCCGCGGCGCCGATGTTGCGGACGATGGAGGAGGTTCTGTTGTTCATGTGCGACATGAAGTGCGAAGTCTCTTTGCCAAAATTTTCTTTAAAGTCAAAACGCTAGTGAGAGACGCTAAGATTCAAGAACGGCAAATTTAAGGTGCCGGAGGCGGTATTTCATCCCCCCCTCTACGAAGTCGGCCGGGGCATTCGGCCGCGCTCAAGACGTCACCCTGGGCGAAGCCCAGGGTCCAGAGCTGTGGAACTGGGTGGCGCAACCACCACCCCTGTCTTGGCATGTATCCAGCTTAAAACCCTGGATCCTGGGCATTCGCCCAGGATGACACCGGAGTGGGGGTGACGGCGCGTCGTCTTGTGGGACCATAAAGAAGCAGACCCCAAAAACAAGAACGGCAGCCGCGGGGTTCCGGGCTGCCGTTCGATTGTCGTGTGAGCCTCGTGCTAGATCGCGGGCTCTTCGGCGGCGGTGGCTTGGACCGGACCGGAGTCCAGACCCTTGGCAGCCATGTCGCGGTCGACGAGTTCGATGACGGCCATCGGCGCGGAGTCACCATGGCGGTAGCCCGCCTTGATCACCCGGCAGTAGCCGCCGCTGCGGTCCTTGTAGCG
>CANJEU010000238.1 GCA_947473445.1 Fidelibacterota bacterium
AGCCGATAGGCGTCTAACGAAATCGCGCCCAAATCGCTGCCGAGGGCCACCAGCGCCAGCAAGAACGCCACCGGCAGCTGGAACCAGTTATAGGGCACCATGTGCCAGAAATAATGTCCGCTACGCGCAAGGATCCGCGACACATACATCATCGCGAACGGGAACAGCGTCCAGGTCAGGATGTAGGTCAGCACCTGAACGATGCCGCTCGCGATCGGTCCCAGTCCCTCCGGCGTTTGTTCGTAGGCGAGGGCGATGTGCGTGAAGTGGAACGGCGCGACGATCAAGGCGGGCAGGAAGGACGCGAAGAAGCCGCCAGGAGTTTTATCGAAAAACTCCCACGCTCGTCCGTCGAACCGCAGGAGAAGGCCAAGACCGTGGAGGGCGCCTGCCAAATCCCGTGGAGTCATCTACTTAAAATACCCCTCGAGGATCGTAAGGTAGATGCGTGAAAGACTTTCGATATCGGCCACCAGGCAATGTTCGTCTGCCTTATGCATGCTCTGGCCCACGAGGCCGAATTCGCACACCGGGCATGCGTTTTTGATGAAACGCGCGTCCGACGTGCCGCCGGTGGTCGAAAGTTCGGGCGTCACACCCAGCACGCTTTTCACCGCGCCTTCCACCAGGGCCGTCAGCGGGCCCGGCATGGTAATGAAGCTCTCACCCGAGACGGACACCTGAAGGTCGTACTGCCCGCCATCGGCCGACGCGTCCAATGTCTCACGCAGCCATTTCTTCAACGATTCGCCCGAGTGTTTGTCATTGAAGCGGATGTTGAACGCGGCCCTTGCTACGCCCGGGATCACGTTGCTCGCGGTATTGCCGACGTCCAGAGTCGTAATGGCGATGGTCGAGGGCTGGAAGTGCGCCGAGCCGTCGTCCAAGGGCTGTGCGATCAGCGCACTCAGCATTTTCATAATGCGCGGAATCGGATTGTCCGCAAGGTGCGGATAGGCGGAATGTCCCTGGGTGCCGTAGACCACCAGCTTCCCCGAAAGGCTGCCACGTCGGCCGATCTTGATCATCTGGCCCAGCTTCGTGGGGTTGGTGGGTTCACCGACCACGCAGGCGTCGAGCTTTTCGCCCCGGGCCGCCAGGCGTTCGAGCACTTTCACGGTGCCGTTCACCGCATCGCCTTCTTCATCGCCCGTGATGAGCAAGCTGATGGACCCGCGCGGGGGCCCATGTTTAGCAATGTACTGCGCCGCCGCGGCCGTGAACGCGGCGATGGCGCTTTTCATATCCGCCGCGCCGCGGCCGTAGAGGCGGCCCTCGACGATCTCGGCCTTGAAGGGCTCCGTTGTCCAACCCTCGCCCACGGGAACCACATCGGTATGCCCGGCGAAGCAGAAGTTCGGAGCTCCTGTGCCGAAGCGCGCATACAGGTTTTCCACCTGCGGCTTGTTTTGATCGGCGAAGGCCATCCGCTCACAGGTGAACCCAAGCCCCTCGAGCGCGCGCGTCAGCACCTCCAGCGCACCTTCATTGTGCGGTGTCACGCTCGGTCTTGTGATCAGCTCTTGCGCTAACCGCACCGGGTCGATGGCTGTGGCGGCGTTCACTTAGTCACGCAGCAATTCATTGATGGAGGTCTTCGCGCGCGTCTGCGCATCGACGCGCTTGACGATCACGGCGCAGGACAGGCTCGGGCCGGGGCTTCCATCGGCCAGCGGCTTGCCGGGCAATGACCCAGGAACCACCACGCTATAGGCCGGAACGCGTCCGAAGATGATCTCGCCGCTCAAACGGTCGACAATCTTGGTGGTCGCGCTGATGAACACGCCCATCGACAGCACGGCACCTTCTTCCACGATCACGCCCTCGACAACTTCCGAGCGCGCACCGATGAAGCAATTGTCCTCGATGATCACCGGGTTGGCCTGCAGGGGCTCAAGAACCCCCCCGATTCCGACCCCGCCCGAGAGGTGCACATTCTTTCCGATCTGCGCGCAACTGCCCACCGTCGCCCAGGTGTCCACCATCGTACCGGTGTCCACATAAGCGCCGACGTTCACGAACGACGGCATCAACACAACACCCGGCGCGACGAACGCCGAGCGGCGCACCACGCTGCCCGGGACGGCGCGGAATCCGGCCTGCTTGAACTGCGCATCGCTCCAGCCGTGGGTCTTCAGGGGCACTTTGTCCCAATAGGCTGCCCCCGCCAGGCCCGGCATCTGCGTCATATCGTTGAGCCGGAACCCGAGCAGGACCGCCTTCTTGAGCCACTGGTTCACGGTCCAGCCGGCCGCGCTTTTCTCCGCCACCCGCAGAGTCCCGCCATCGAGCAGCTCCAGGGCCGAATTCACGGCCGTGCGCGCGTCACCCTCAGTTGAAGGAGAAAGGTTCGCCCGATCTTCCCAGGCGCGTTCGATCGCGGCTTCTAATGATTTGATATCCATGGTGAATTCCTGTTCGCGAGCTTTTGGTGCGGGAAGGTGCCCGAACATAGCCACTGGCTAAGTTGAGTCAACGTATTGGCGTAATTTAGTTTGGTCAGGTAACCTTTATAATTAAGCCGGGCTGAACAGAAAGTACGCTGGCAAAAAAAGTGGGTTTTGGGGGACGTATGGCGCCAGAAAGCAGCGCTTCATCTACGCTCGACCTCAGCGGTCAGCGCGAAGTTCTATCATTCGAAGTTTCCCCAGCGGCGCTCGAGCGTTACGAGGAACCCGTCTTTAGGGTCTTGCCCGCGGGCTTCATTGAGCCGGCCAATCCGGTCGCCCTTGAGTTCGCCTCGCGCCTCGCGCCGGCGGACATCGACCGTCTCAAGGCCGCGGCCGAAAAATCTTCCAGCATGAACCGCGCGCTGGTCGACATGGTCGACGTCGGCACGGAGGGCAAGCAGCAGAATTTGCAAGTCTCGCTCATTCCGCTGCGTGACGGGGGTGGCACGCTTTTGTTCGTGCGCGATCTGACGCTCGACAATTCCCTGCGTCTCGCGCTCGTTGACAGCCGCCGCCGCTATAAAGATTTCATCGAGATCTCCACCGACTTCGCCTGGGAAACCGGCCCCGACGAACGATTTGCGTTTGTGCCCCCGCGCGGCGCCCTCGGCTATACGGCCGACAGTCTCATGGTCACGGACCCGCGCGCCCTGTTGGTGGCCGATGCTCCCGGCACCGACGTCCCGTTTCTCGCCAGGCGCCGCGTTGAGAATGAGGAGTTGTGGCTGCGCCGTCCCGACGGCCGCGCGGCGTGCGTCATTGTCTCGGCCATGCCCCTCATCGCGCGCGACGGCAAATGGCTGGGCGCACGCGGCGTCTGCCGCGATGTTACCGAAGCCCGCGACCGTGAAGCCACCCTGACACGCGTGCGCAATCGCGAGCGCGTCCTTACCCGGATTGTGCGGGCGTTCCGCGACGAGGTGAATCCCGAAGCGATGCTTGGCGTTGCCGCCGAAGCGCTGGCGCGGGGCCTCGGCGCCGAACACTGCCATATTTTCCGCGCGCTCTCCGATGATGCGTCGGTCAACCCCACAACACCCCGTTTCCAAATTGCCGCGCGTTACGGCGATCTCGACCCGGCTGAAGCTGCCGCGGTTCTAAAGACGATCGGCGAGGGCGCCGCCGCGGTCGAACTCCTGCTTGGCGGCCTACAGGTCCTGGCCGCGCCCGCGCGTTATCAGGGCGCTTCCAACGGCGCCGTTATCCTCTGGCGATCCGTCGAGCGCGGCACGTGGAACGATGATGACCGCCTGCTCATCGGCGACATCGCCAATCAGGTCGGCATCACTATCGAACAGTTCACGCACCATGAACACGTCCTCAAGATTTCGCGCACCGATGCGCTCACGGGCTTGCTCAACCGCGGCGCGTTTGTCGATGGCCTGCAGCGATATCTCGTGCGCCACACGCGCGACGGCGGTCACGGCGCGCTCATCTATGTGGACCTGGACAACTTCAAGCAGGTCAACGACACCAAGGGCCACAAGGCCGGCGATGATGCACTGCTCAAAGTCCGCGATATTCTTGTCCAACATACGCGTCCGACCGATCTGATTGCCCGCCTGGGCGGCGACGAATTCGCGCTTTGGCTCAACGGCGCCGATCTCGCCATCGCGCAGACCCGCGCCCAGCAGTTCCTCGGGCGCATGACGGATCTTGAACCGTACTCGGCCGGTCCTGCGCGGGCGTTGGGCATGTCGATCGGTATTGCGGCTTGGGAGCGCGGCACGGGCGAAACGCTTGACGGTCTGCTCGCGCGCGGCGATTCGGCGATGTATGAGGCCAAACGCGGCGGGAAGGGCAAATATACCATCGCGCCGAGTGCGCAGGTGAAGGCCTGATGTCCGCCTCGAAAAATGCGGCCGGGGCTGCGCCGGCAAAAGACCGGTTGATC
>CANJEU010000239.1 GCA_947473445.1 Fidelibacterota bacterium
CCATCGCCAGGAAGGACAGTTGGATCAGGTAGATCGCAAAGATGGTATCGGCCGGCGCGCCCAGGCACTTGAGCGTCGCGATGGTATTGAGGCGCCCCATTAGATGCGCCCGCACCGCATTGGCAACACCGATACCGCCGGTCAGCAGCGCGGTCAGGCCCACCAGCGTCAGGAACAAAGTGACATTGTCCAGGAACCGGTCGAGCCCCGCGGCCGCGCGGTCAAGGCCGCGAATTCGCCAGCCGGCGTTGGGGAAATCGGCCTCAAGGCGCGTGCGCACCTCCGTCGCCGTCTCGCTGCCCGTCACGCGTATATTATATTCATGCTCCACCAGGCTGCCCGGCTGCACCAGTTCCGTGGCCTTCAGCGCCTCGTGCGACATCAGCACGCGCGGCCCGATGGTCGTGAAGCTAATGGCGCGGTCCGGCTCCTGGGCGATGGTCGCCCGCACCTCGAAAGTTGCTTCGCCGATTTTGATGCGATCGCCGACGTTCACCTGCAGACGCGTCAGCAGCGTCGGGTCGATTGCCGCGCCGTAAATGCCCTCACGCGCGTTCAGCGCCTCGGCGAGGGGCCCGGCGGGTGACAAAATGAGTTCGCCGTACAGCGGATAGAATTCATCCACGGCCTTCAATTCGATCAGGCCGCGCGTGCCCACTTCGCCCGCCGCATTCTCCACGCGCGCCATGGATCGCATCTGAATCAGCGCGGCCACATCCCCGCCCTGCTTCATGGCGGCAATCTGTTCTTCCGTGGCGGGATAGGTATCGTTGTCGATCTGCAGGTCGCCGCCCAGCAGCGGACGTGCGTCGGCCTGAATGCCCGCTTTCACCGATTGATTGAGCGAGGCGGCGCCGGCGATGGCGGCAACACCAATGATGATGCACGCCAGAAAGATGCGAAATCCGCGCATCCCGCCGCGCAATTCCCGAACGGCGAAGCGAAATGCGAGGGACGACATCTTTTACTCCGAGAGGGCGGCGCGCGAGGCCGGAAGGCCTTCGCCAGTGATCAGGCCGTCGGCGATCCGCACAATACGATCGCACTTTTGCGCCAAACCCATGTCATGGGTAATCAGCACCAAGGTCGTGCCGGTCTTGTCATGCAGGTCGAACAGCAGATCGATGATGTGATGGCCGGTGGCACCGTCAAGATTTCCCGTCGGCTCATCGGCCAGCAGGATCTTCGGCTTCACGGCAAAGGCGCGCGCCAGCGCCACGCGCTGCTGCTCGCCGCCCGAAAGCTGGCCGGGATAATGGTCGAGGCGATGTCCAAGGCCAACGGCGCGCAAATGTTCCTCGGCGCGGTCAAACGCATCCTTCCGCCCGGCGAATTCCAGTGGAACGGCCACGTTCTCAAGTGCGCTCATGGTCGGGATCAGGTGGAACGACTGGAACACGATGCCCACATTGTCGCGCCGGAACAGCGCCAACTGATCTTCGCTTTTGTTCGCGTAATCGGTGCCGGCGATCTTTACGCGGCCGGACGAAATCCGCTCGAGGCCCGCGATGATCATCAGCATTGTCGTCTTGCCCGAACCCGACGGACCTACCACCCCAAGGGCCGTCCCGTGCGCGACATTCAGATCGATGCCACGCAGAATATTGACCGGTCCCGCGGGGCCCGCCAAAGTCAGATGCACGTTCTCCAGCGCGATTGCCGGCACGTCGGCCGAAACGCTCTCGGTGATTTTGTTCATATGGCCAGTGGAAATGGATTGGGTCATAGGACCCTCGTGTTGGATCAGGTTCTCGTGATGACTTTCTTTATCACGTGCGCAAATGCGTTGTCAGCCTTACCTAGGGTGAGCGGCCCGCGACACTGTTACACAAAGGACATCTTCACGTGAAAAAGCTCCTCTGTTTCGTTTTCGTGATGCTGGCGGTTCACATCTCACCGGCCGTGCAGGCCGCCGCCCAAGCAGCCGAGAGGGCGACGCGCATCCTCGCCCTCGGTGACAGTCTCACCGCCGGCTACGGTCTGACGGATTTGAAGCAGTCGTTTCCCGCCCAGCTCGAAGCGGCTTTGAAAGCCAAAGGGCATGATGTCGTGATCATCCAGGGTGGCGTCTCGGGTGACACATCCACGGGCGGGCGTTCACGGATTGAGTGGGCGCTTGGTGAAAAGCCCGATGCGGTCATCGTCGCCCTTGGCGGAAACGATGCCCTGCGCGCCGTCGATCCCGCCGTCACGCTTGAGGCCATGGACGCCATCGTCAAACGCATCAAGAAAGACAATCTGCCTGTTCTTGTCGCGGGCATGTTTGCGCCGCCCAACCTCGGCAAGGAATACGGCACACGCTTCGCCGCATCCTTCTCCAAGGCGGCCAAGGACAATGACGCTTTGTTCTATCCGTTTTTCCTCGAAGGCGTTGCCGGCGTCCCAACCCTTAACCAGCCTGACCGCATCCATCCTAATCCGGAGGGGGTGAAGGTCATGGTGAAGGGCATCCTGCCTATGGTGGAAAAACTCGTCGCGCAAGCGCAGGGCGCGAAGTGAGTCTCAGTGCGCTTATTTGTCGCCCTCTCGCTTCCTGACGGAGTCATCGCGCGCCTCAATATCATGTGCAGCGGCATCCCCGGGGCGCGCTGGGTCGAGCCAGGCAATATGCATATCACCTTGCGTTTCATCGGCGAGGTTGATGAACCCACCGCCGAGGAAATCAACTTCAATCTCTCCCACATCGAAGCACCCGCGTTCGATCTTGAACTTCAAGGCCTCGATACGTTCGGCCAGGGTTATAAGGCCCATTCGCTCTATGTCGGCGTGCCGCTCATCCCGGCGCTCACGCATCTTCAGCACAAGGTTGAATCGGCCGTCGCGCGCGCGGGCGTGCCGCACGAAGAGCGCAAGTTCAAACCGCATGTGACGCTCGCGCGCCTCAACAAACCCGAGGCCTTCCGCCTTCAGTCGTTCATCGAGGGCAACAACCTCTTCAAGGCGGGCCCCTTTACGGTTGATCAATTCACGCTTTTTGAAAGCCAGATGGGCAAGGGCGGGTCGATCTATACCGCGCTTGAAGATTATCCGCTGACCTGACGCAAGGGCCCGTCCCTCACGATCCTCGTCATACTGTGTGAAGCCCAGTATCCAGGGTTGTCTATTCCTTGTTTTCAGCGAAAATTGTGATGCTGCAAGGCTCTGCGCTTCGCAGCTCTGGACCCTGGGCTTCGCCCAGGGTGACGCAAGAAAACTCAGGGGTCAGAGATGGCGACCAAGAAACGCGCGAACAGCAAACCTAAGGTCAAAGCGAAACCAAAAGCCAAAACGGCCAAAAAAAGGTGAAACTCCTCGCCGGTGGCAACCCGCAGATTGCCAAAGGCGAGGGCGACGCGCCCGTGCAGGCCTATCTTGGCGCTATGCCTGGCTGGAAAAGCGCCATGGGCATACGTCTCGACAAGATCATCACCCGTGCGGTCCCCAAGGTCGTCAAAGCGGTGAAATGGAACTCGCCGTTCTATGGGGTCAAAGGGGGCGGTTACTTCCTCTCGTTCCACGTCTTCGCCCGCTACATCAAGGTGGGCTTCTTCAAGGGTTCGGCTCTGCAGCCGCCGCCGCCCGGCGCCTCAAAACAGAAGGACGTGCGCTATCTCGATATCCACGAAGACGACGGGTTCGATGAAAAACAATTCACCGCCTGGGTGAAACAGGCCGCCAAGTTGCCGGGGTGGCTCGCGACGGGCTAAAACCCAAACCGCCGCAGAATCATATTCACATCGCTCACATACGCCTCGCCGAACAAGCGCACGTGCACCAACAGCGGATAGAGATTGTAGATATGCTTGCGTTCGGCAAACCCGGCGCGCAGCGGCCGATGTTCTTCGTAGCGCTTAAAGAATGGGGCGCCAAAGGTGCCGAACAGCGTCGAGAACCCGAGTTCAATCTCCGGATCGGCATAATAGATCGCCGGGTCCACAAACCCCGCGATGCGATCGCCGTTCACCAGCACGTTTCCGGTCCACATATCGCCGTGGATCAATGAGGGCGCCGGGGGGTCGTCAATCCAGCGGTCCAGGTTATCGGCAAGTTTTTCGATCCGCAGCGCGACGTCTGGCGGAAGCTTCTTTGTATGGACCGCGGTTTCAGCCATATACATCAGGCGTTGATCGCGGAAGAAATCGTGCCAGGACTCATCTGGCGCGTTGGGCTGCTTGAGCCCGCCGATAACCGTTGTGCGCTCAAACCCGAACATAGGTCCGGTCACGCCATGCAGCGCGGCCAGATGATCGGCGGCGTCTTCCTGCGCCGCGACGCCGAGCTCTCCGGATGTCGGCAGATAGTCCAACAGCAACAGATCTTCCGCGCTGAACAATACCGCGGGCACTCGCAATCGCGAATGAG
>CANJEU010000240.1 GCA_947473445.1 Fidelibacterota bacterium
GACCATGCCGACGCCGCAGGAATCGTGCTCGTCGGCCGGATTGTACGCATGCGCGGCCGTCAGCTTGGCGACATTTGCGGTGTAGTTGCGGACGAAATCTTCGCCGCTTTCCAGGGCCGGAATGTTGTCGGACATGTCGTTCATCTTAGGACGCCTTCTTCAACGCTTCGGTCGCGCTTGCGCGCGGGCTTTGCAGGTAAGTGTGGATGCTCGCGGCGGCGTCGCGGCCGTCGCGGATCGCCCAGACGACCAATGAGGCCCCGCGCACGATGTCGCCGGCGGCAAAGACGCCGTCCATGGTGGTCATAGCGGTGCGGAAGTCCGTCTTGAGCGTGCCCCAGCGTGTCAGGCCTAGGCCCGGCTCGCCGAACATCGCGGACAAGTCTTCCGGATCGAAGCCCAGGGCCTCGATCACCATTTCCGCCGGCGCCACGAATTGCGAGCCTTCGATTTCCTCAGGTTTGGCGCGGCCCGAGGTGTCGGGCGTGCCGAGGCGCATGCGCACGGCGCGCACGCCCGTTGCCTGCTGGTCGGCGTCGTGCAGCACCGCTTCGGGCGCCGACAGCCACAGGAATTCGACACCTTCTTCGATGGCGTTTGTCACTTCGCGCTGCGAACCCGGCATATTTTCCCGGTCACGGCGGTATAGGCACTTCACCGATTTCGCGCCTTGGCGAATAGCGGTGCGCACGCAATCCATGGCCGTGTCACCGCCGCCGATGACGACGACATTCTTGCCGTTCGCGTTCAGCTTGCCATTCTCGAAGTCGGCAACCTTGTCGCCGAGGTCTAGGCGATTGGATGCGGTGAGGTAGGTCATGGCGGGGAAAACGCCGTTCGCGCCCACGCCCGGCACGGCAAGTGCGCGCGCCTTATAAACGCCGGTCGCGATCAAGATGCTGTCATGCTTCTTGCGAAGGTCGGCGAAGCTGATGTCAGTCCCGACGTTCACGCCCAGCACGAATTTGACGCCCGACTGTTCGAGCAATTTGGTGCGGCGTTCGACCACGTACTTCTCAAGCTTGAAGCCGGGAATGCCGTAAATCATCAGCCCGCCCGCGCGGTCGTAACGGTCATAGATGGTGACCTGATAGCCCAGCTTGCGTAGCTCCTCGGCGGCCGCCATGCCGCCCGGACCGGCGCCGACAATCCCCACGGACAAGGCAAGCTCCACGTCCGGCTTTACCGGTTTCACCCAACCGCGCTCCCATGCGGTGTCGGTGATGTGCTTTTCGACGGCGCCGATGGTCACGGTGCCGTGCTTGGA
Source organism: Fidelibacterota bacterium (assembly GCA_947473445.1). GTDB lineage: Bacteria > Pseudomonadota > Alphaproteobacteria > Rhodospirillales > Rhodospirillaceae > SHVO01. The sequence continues at coordinate 1,268 of CANJEU010000240.1, forward strand.
TTGCTCCAGCACGCATGAACCTTCGCACAGGCGGTCCTGCGGGCAGATACGGCCGCACACTTCGGGCATATTATTGGTGGCCGACGAAACCGCGTAGGCTTCCTCAAGGCGGCCCTCGGCGACGAGCTTCAGCCAGTCGGGAATATTGTTCTGCACCGGGCAGTGGACCTGGCAGAAGGGAATGCCGCATTGCTCGCAGCGCGATGCCTGATCGGCGGCTTCGGGTTCAGCCCAGGTCTGATAGATCTCGTTGAAGTCCTTGCGGCGTGCGTCCGCCGGGCGCTTCGCCGGCATGGCCTGACCCAAACGTAAGAACTGCAGCATATTCCGCGTCATCGGCGGCATCCTTTGCGTCTCGTGAAGCAGGCCGGTCGCTCCGTTTCAGACGGAGGCCGAACCGCACAATGTCTCGGAGCGACGAGGGGGGGCAGGGCTCCGGCCCGGCCCAAGTCGAGCGGAACTTAATGCCCAACGTTCGGGATCGCCACGACATTCTCCTCATTAAGTCAGTAATGCTGACCTAAATTAAATCGAAGGTGAACAAGGGATTCTTCGATAGGTCAATCCGGGGGCGTCGCCCACTTATATTAGTTATCATGTGCTTACTAATAGGGCGCGCATGCGGCGCTTTGGTGCCGATTCCAACAATGATATAAAGGGCCTGGGGTATTGATGGGGGTGACGTGCTAGGAATTGCACAACTTATAGTGGTTGCGGTGTTGAGCGTCGCTCACGTCGCACCTTTGGGCGGGGCCGCCCATCAGCTTCTTTTTCAAACCATGGGCTACGGCCCGGAGATCGGCGGCGTCGTCTACCTCGCGGTTTGCGCCGGAATCCTCTTATCGATGATGGCCTATTTTGCCTCCGACCTGTGGGACATGGGGGTGGGGGTGGCGCGCGCAGCGAAAGGAAAACGCGATCCCGCCGCCCGGCTGGCCGCGCAGATTTTCGCCGCAAGCGTGCCGATCGCCGCGGCCGTTTTTGCTCTTCCTTATATCGATTTCACATTCCCGCCCTACAGCCCCACGGTCATTGGCTGGTCAGCCGTCGGCGGCGGCGTGGTGATGCTCGTCCTTGATCGCATGAGCATGACTATCAAGCGGCTCGAGCATGCCTCCTTCGTCGATATGATCGTGGTCGCGCTATCACAGCTCGTCGCGTTTCTGGTTCCGGGCGTCAGCCGCGCTGGCATAACAATGACGTTCGCCCGCGCGCTCGGCTACGAACGGGTCGATGCGGCGCGTTTCTCTCTGCTGCTTGGAATACCGGCGATGGCGGGATGGTGTCTATTGCAGGTGCTCGCGCTGGCGAAGGCCGGCAGTCTGGTCTGGCAGCCCTGGCTGATCGGCGTGGGGGCAGCTAGTTTCTTCGCCGGCCTCATCATGCTCGCGATCATGATGGCATGGCTGAAACGGCACTCGTTCGCGCCGTTTGCAATTTATAGGATTCTGCTCGGCGGGGCGGTGCTGGCGATCGTCTGGCGCGCGTCGCCTTAGATCCTGCCTAGCCGTTGCGGTGTTGAAGGCGCAGGCGCTTGGTCTGCTGGATCGGCCGGAAGCGTTTCAAGTAGGTGGGTACAACCACTTCCGCGGCCGTTGGTGTAATCCCGAAAGCTTCCAGACCCGGCAGCGTGCCGCTGGCGACATTGCCCAGACGAAGCAGCGCCACCTGATCGGGCGTCAGAAACGGGGCGCGCAGCGAAACCGGCGGGATCTTCTCAACTAGCGTGCGAATAAAGCCGAAGATGCGGGCTGGAATTTCGGCGGCCAGGTAAGGAAGGCCAACGATAGCCCGGTTGCGCATCGTTTCGCGGTTCACGATCTGCATGATATCGCGCATGTCGTACACGCGCGGGCCCACCAGTTCGTACGTCTTGCCAAGGTGGTGCGGATCGCTCACGGCCGCGGTAATCGCCGCGGCGACGTCGCCGACATACACCGGCTGGAACTTCGGGCCGCCGCCGCCTGGAAGATGCGGAATCGTATCGGTGAAAAACGGCAGGACCGGAAGCTTCTGCGCGATAGAGCCGAAGCGGTTGAAGAAGCCGTCTTCGGGTCCAAAGACGACCGACGGGCGGATGATGGTGGCCGACGGGAAGGCCGTGGCGACGGCGCGTTCGCCGGCGGCCTTGCTGCGCGCATAGCTCGAAGGCGAATTGGCATTCGCGCCGAGCGCCGAAACATGGACCAGACGGCGCACGCCGGCCGACATGGCGGCCCGTGCGACAAGCTCGGCACCCTTCTCGTGCACGGTTTCGAAGGTGCGCTTCCTGGACTCGTAAAGGATCCCCACCAGACTAATGACGGCGTCGGCGCCCTCGACGGCCGCCGCGATGCTCGCCGGATCGCTGATCGAGGCGGGCACGAGGGCAATCTGTCCCAGATCGCCGGCCGGCTTCAGGAAGTGGGCCTTGCGGATGTCGCGTACGGCGACGCGGACGCGCCAGCCCTGGGACGCCAGGGTCCGCACCAGATGACGGCCGACGAAGCCCGACCCGCCGAAAATCGTAATAAGTTTGTCTGCCATGTCCCCACACCCGGACGTATCGCCGTCCTTCTCTGGAAGCGCTTTCAGTGACATAGAACCCAAAGGGAGGCAACCGCTCCGCGCGGGGGCCAGAGATCACGGCCACCGCTGAAGTGCTTCGGCCAGCACGATAAATCAAAGGGATACCCAGGGCCCTTCGCGCCTGACCCTGCATTGACAAGGGGCGGGCCCCACTGTATCCGTCTCGCCCTGTTCATATGGGCCGCCTCGCGCGGTCGGCGTGAACGCCCAGGTGGTGGAATTGGTAGACGCGCTGGCTTCAGGTGCCAGTGTCCGCAAGGACGTGAAGGTTCGAGTCCTTTCCTGGGCACCACTTTTTTTCGACAATTTGTTGAAATATAGTAAGAGATGATAAGGGCGTCGTGCCCGTATCCCCCGAATTATCCAACCTTCGGGGAAATGAGAACCGGATCTGGTTCTCAAATACATTATTTTTCATGATCTGAAGTATTTGGGTGGGGGTGGCGCTCTTCTTAGTAGCTGTGAACGTCGTGCTAGCCTGGC
>CANJEU010000241.1 GCA_947473445.1 Fidelibacterota bacterium
GACGGCAAATTCACCGTCGCCATCGAAGGTCAGCCGCAAGACCCCATGGCGGTGATGGTGATGGGCCCGGGCAAACTCAGCCTTAAATTCCCCGGCCGCGATGCGCGCGATCTCACGCGCTACATCGAATCCGCCCAGGCCGCCAAGCCCAAGGCGCATCCGTAGGCCCTTCTGCTTGCAATGACGGACGCCGTTGAACTCGTAAATCCGAACGCCGTCGCCGATCTCGTCCTCACGGGAGATCACGCCGGTAATTTCGTGCCGCCGCAGTTTAAAGACCTCGGGCTCCCGGCGGCCGATCTTGCCCGTCATATCGCCTGGGATATCGGCGCCGCCGGCGTCGCGCGCCGCATGGCTCAGCTTTTGGACGCGCCGGCGGTGCTGGCGCGGATCTCACGGCTCGTGATCGACCCCAACCGGCCGCTCGGCGAGCCCGAGAGTATCCCGGCCGTCAGTGACGGCTCGCCCATCCCGGGAAACCAGAATCTCACCGCGGCCGATCTCACCGCACGGGCCGAACTGTCTTTTCATCCTTATCACCAGGCCATCGACCGCACGATCGAGCGCCAGCGCCTTGCGGGCCGACGGCCCGCCGTCCTCAGCATCCACAGCTTCACGCCGCAGCTCAGCCTCGCAGGCAAGCCCCGGCCCTGGCACATCGGGGTGATGTATAGTTACGACCGCGAACTCGCCGACTATCTGATCGGCGCCCTCGCCGCGCGTGGGGATCTCGTGGTCGGCAAGAACGAACCATATTCAGGTTACCGTCATGGTTACGCCTTGAAGCGGCACGGGCTTGCGCAGGACCTTCCTCATGCGCAATTAGAGATCCGCCAGGACCTCATCGGCGATGATGCCGGGCAGGCGCGTTGGGCGAACATCATCGCCGAGGCGATGGCCGGATGGATTAAGATGAATACGAGCAAGGTGGCCCATGGATGAACTGACCCGGCTGAAAATCGAAGCGGCGGCGTTCCGCGGGCTTGTCGACCATCTGCGCAAGCGCTCGGACGTCCAGAATATCGACATCATGAATACAGCCGGCTTCTGCCGGAATTGTCTCGCCAAGTGGTATAAAGCCGCCGCCGAGCATTATGGCGCCGCCATGAGCTATGAAGACGCCCAGGAAGCCGTTTACGGCATGCCGATCAGCGCGTGGAAGGCCCAGCACCAGCGCCCTGCCAGTGCCGAACAGCAGAAGAAGTTCGAGGACGGCGCCGCGTTGCACGCCAGGATTGGTGTGATCGAATAGGCGCACTGCGCCCAGCTCTCCCCGATATCCCCATTATCCACAGCTTGTTCGCTTGGCGGGCGCTGCTATGGTCCGCCCTCGATTTTCACTTATTGATGAGTTGGGGGCGAGATGCCGGACGGCGCAACGACGACGGATAAAGGGGTGTCGGCTCAGCGGCTGAAGAGCTTCATCGAGCGCATCGAACGCCTGGAAGAAGAGCGCAAGGCGCTCGGCGGCGACCTGCGTGAAGTCTACTCCGAAGCCAAGGGCGCCGGATTTGATACGAAGATCATTCGCCAGGTCGTGAAGATTCGCAAACTCGATAAGTCCGATCGCCAGGAACAGGAAGCGCTGCTTCAGGTTTATCTCGACGCGGTCGGCGAGTGATCCGCCGCAAACGCGGTTCAACCCGCGCCGTTTCCCGTGAGCGCGTCAGCCAGCAGCGCGAGCGCGACAATGCCCGCCGCGACGCCGAGGCCGCCGAAGACGAGTTTCATACGCTGTTCGCTGCTCCGTTTTCCCAGGATGAGGAGGAAGCAGGCGGCGACGATGGTCAGCGTCAGAAAAATATTATCGGCTGCTACAACCATTTGCTCTCTCAGCGTATGAAGCGGCTGCGTCGGCAGAGCGCATCATTAGGGCGCGTGCGCACGGCGCGCTAGAGCATGTTCCGGAAAAGTGCCGCGCGCGAAGGCGCGCATCTAATAGGTATGCCAGCATTCGCTGGCAGGGGTTTTCCGATAAGAACATGCTCTAATAAAAAGCCTAGTAGAGATCATCGAGCGCTGCGCGATATTCGCGCAGAACGGCATGGCGCCGAACTTTCAAGCTCGGTGTCAGCTGCCCGTTTTCGATCGTGAAGGCCTGCGCGGTCAGAACGAACTTGCGCACTTTTTCGATGGGGCTGAGCTGCATGTTGGCATGCTCGACCGCATGGCCGATGGCGCTGCGGAATTCGGCGTTCTGCACCAGGACCGCGAGGTCCTCCGGCTTTCCATGCTGTTTGGCCCAGGCGCTCGCGAATTCAGTGCTCGGCACAATCAGCGCCGAGATATAGGGGCGCTTGTCGCCATAAGCCATCGCCTGTTCGATGGCGTCCTCCAGACAAAGTATGCCTTGGATGCGCTGCGGCGAGACGTTATCGCCGCCCGAGTTGACGATGATGTCCTTCTTGCGATCGGTGATCTCGATATAACCGTCTTCATCGATCAGGCCGATATCGCCCGTGTGCAGCCACCCTTGCTCATCGATCGTCGCAATCGTGCCGTCCGGGTCGTTCCAGTAACCTTTCATCACGAGTTCGCCGCGCACGAGAATCTCTCCATCCTCGGCGATCTTCACCTGGACGCCCTTGAGGGGCGGTCCCACCGTCTTAAGCTTCACGCGCTTTGGCACGTTCGCGCTAATCACCGGCCCTGCCTCTGTCTGGCCATAGCCCTGCAGGAGCGGAACGCCCAACGCGATGAAGAATATACCGACGTCGTAATTCAGCGGTGCTCCGCCTGAAACCATCGCTTTCAAACGGCCGCCGAAGCGCATCGCGATTTTTGTGCGGACGAGTCTTTCGCAGGCAAGGTCGCGCGCCTTGTCCCAGAACGTCATTTTTTCCGGCTCTTCGTACCGCTTGCGTCCGAGCTCAAGAGTCAGATCGAACATCTTGCGTTTGAAATCGGACTGCGTGCGCACACTTTGAATGATGCGCTGGCGCATACTTTCGTAAAGCCGCGGCACCGCCGTCATGATGGTCGGCTTGGCTTCCTGCATATTGGTCGAAAGCGTCTCGACCCGTTCGGCGTAATAAATCTGCGCGCCCACGGAAATTGGAAAGAATTGTCCCGCGGCATGTTCATACGCATGTGAGAGCGGCAGGAAGGAGAGGAACACGTCGTTCCCAAGGCCGAGCGTCCGCAAAAGATCTGTAGCGCCATAACAATTGGCTAGAATGTTGGCGTGCGTCAGCATCACGCCGCGCGGCAGGCCGCCCGTGCCCGAGGTGTAGATGAGGCAGCACACATCGTTACGCTTCAGTTCCTCGACCTCGCCTGGCGGCGCGGTATGACCGTGGCTCGTCAGTTCGGCCCAGGCGTGAACTTCGACTTCGGAGCGAAGCGCCTTCTCCGAATCCTCGTAGATGTACACCGCCATTTTTTGATCGGCTTCAGCCGCCGCCGCGATGACATGGCGCGCGAGAGCCACGGTCGAAACCAGGGCAATCTTGGTGCCCGCATCATTGATAATATGGAGGTGATTGACCGTAGTATTGGTGGTGTAGGTGGGCACGGCGATGGCGCCAATGGCCATGATCGCCAAATCCGCGATCATCCAGTCGGGGCGGTTTTCCGAGACCAGCATCACCCTGTCACCGGGTTTCACACCGGCATTTTTTAGGCCATGGGCGAGGGCCGAGACGCGTTCGGCCACCTCATTCCAGCTCAGCGAGGCATAAACGCCGTCCCGCTTTTCCCACAGGAATGGCCCGTCGCCCAGCTTACGCGCCTGCGTATAGAACATCCCCGGAAGGCTGTTCACCGTCGTCACATCGATATCGTACGTAAGTTTGGCCACTCAAAGCCTCCCTAGCCCCGGCCGGGCGCCATTCTTCCGGGGAATATTGCATGATGTCCAGTCCATTGGCGTTGGCAGTGCGATTTCGTAACCTATATAGGACTCTTACCGATCTCATCCCCGGGCAGGACCATGACGCATTCCGTTACACACCGCCGCGTTCACAAAGATGACCCCGCCAGCGGCGCCGCGATCAACCTGGGCGATCTTCCCGCCTGGAAGCTTGCCGACCTCTATGACAGTCCCGAGAGTCCGGCCATCGCGGCCGACTTCGCCGAGCTCGACCGGCGCATCGGTGCTTTCGAGGCCAACCGTGGCAAGGTCGCGGGGCTTTCGAGCCCCGCGTTCGGCGCCGCCATCGCCGAGTACGAAGCCATCAGCGAGATCACGGGCAAAATCGGCAGCTACGCCCAACTCTATCAGACCGAAGATGTCTCCGATCCCGCGCGCGGCCGCTTCTACCAGAACATCAGCGAGCGTCTGACCGAACTCGGTGGACGCATGCTGTTCTTCACCC
>CANJEU010000242.1 GCA_947473445.1 Fidelibacterota bacterium
CCGTATCATCCCCATGGTCGACTACACGGCCAAGCTGGTGGGACGCATCCTAGAGCGCTAAAAGAAAACGCTAAGAAAATCGCCCGACAAAAAGAGAAACGAGAATCTTATGACCAACGCCGAACCGCCCTTTGAATCCACGCCGTCCCAGGACGCCCCCGGCGCCGCGCCCACGGAATGGGAGATCAATGCCCAGCAGCGTATTCTGGCGCTCGAGGCGCAGATCGAAGCGCTGACGAAGGATAAACTCCTCGCCCTTGCCGAAGCCGAGAACGCCGGCAAGCGCGCCGACAAGCGCATCTCGGACAATGCGAAGTATGCGGTTTCGAATATCGCCAAGGCCTTGCTGCAGGTGGCCGACAATCTGTCGCGCGCGCTGCTCGCCGCGCCGCCGGAATCGCGCGCCGCCAACGATACGCTCAAGAATCTTTCCACGGGTGTCGAGCTGACCGAGAGGGAACTTCACACCATTCTCGAGAACCAGGGTGTGCGCCGCGTCACCTCGCTCGACCAGCCGTTCGATCCGAACCTTCACAACGCCATTCAGGAAGTCGAAAACCCCAGCGTGCCGAGCGGCACCGTCGTGCAGGTGTTCCAGGAAGGCTACACCATCCATGATCGCCTGCTGCGTCCGGCGATGGTCGTCGTCTCGCGCGGCGGACCCAAGCGTGAAGCGCCCGCGCAGCCGGCGGCTGGCACGGCTGGAGTCGACACCAAAATCTAAGCGCGGCATGGTCCAATCGTAGGAGAGTGCGATGAATCGGTTTTCGAAGATCTCCCTCGGCGCCGTCGGCGCACTCACCTTTGCCGCGGCCGCGTACGCACAGTCGGCCGATCTGGCCAAGCGCGAACAGACGCCGGGGACGGTGATCGAGATCAGCGCAAAAATGCTGGCCGCACCCAACGCCACGCCCAGTCGCGCCAATGCCTCGAACACCATCGATCGCGGCACGAACATGCCCAACGTTCCGGCCGGCTTCCGCGTCAATGTGTTCGCCGAGGGCCTCACGCACGCCCGCAATATGATCGTGCTTGAAAATGGCGACGTGCTGCTCGCCGAACAACGCCCTGGCAAGATCACGCTGCTCCGCGACGCGAACGGCGACGGCGTGGCCGAGATGAAGCAGACCTTTGCCGAAGGCTTCAATATCGTCTACGGAATGGCCCAGGCAAAAGACGCGCTCTATGTCGCCGACGCGCAGGGCATCTGGCGGATTGCCTACACCGCAGGTGATGCAAAAGCGCGCGCGCCACAACAGCGCATCAGCGCCGACGGCGCCTTTGGCGGCGGCGGCGGGCATGTGACGCGCAATCTTGCGCTCTCGGCCGACGGTACGAAGATTTATGCCGCCGTCGGTTCGCGCGGCAATATCGCCGAGGAAGAAGAACAGCGCGCGACAATCCAGGAATTCACGCTCGAAGGCGGCAAGGCCGTCAAGCAGCGCACGTTTGCGAGCGGCCTGCGCAACGCGGTTGGAACGGCGTTCTATCCGGGCACCAGCACGCTCTACACCGTCGTCAACGAACGCGATGGATTGGGTGACGAACTCGTGCCCGACTATCTCACCAGTGTTCAGGACGGCGGCTTCTACGGCTGGCCCTACAGCTACCTCGGACAGAATCCGCAGCCCGGCTTTGCCGACAAAAAACCTGACCTCGTGAAGAAAGCCATCGTGCCCGATGTGTTGTTCCGCTCGCACTCGGCGCCCTTGGGGCTCGCCTTCTACAGCGGCACAACATTCCCGGCCGAATACCAGGGTGGTGCGTTCGTGGCCCTGCACGGCTCGTGGAACGCCGCGCAGCCGCGCGCCTATCACGTGGCCTTCGTGCCGTTCAAAGGCGGCAAGCCGGTGGCCAATTCCTACAAGGTCTTCGCCAGCGGTTTCTGGACTGGCACCGACCGTCCGCAAGTCTGGGGCCGCCCGGCCGGCGTTGCCGTCGCCAAGGACGGCAGCCTGCTCGTCGCCGACGACGGTTCGCAGACGGTGTTTCGCGTGAGTCCGGTAAAGTAGCTGTGGAGGCCGCGGGAATTCCCGGCGGGTTCGGAGCGACTTGGCATTGGATTGTTGTCATCGCCGTGATCGCCATCCTGGTTGTGGTGCGGCGATCAGGACGACTCTAGAGCGCTTTCCGAAACGTCAGGCTGATGCGGCCGCTAAGGTCCGCGAGCGGACTCGTGCCCGGATAGATTTTCCGGATGCCGTGAAACAGCATGCGTCCCGGCGGGCCCATGATCATCCCATCGCCGCTTTCCAGCACCAGCGCTGTGGTTTTGTCGGTGCGGGCCGCCCCGCCCACGAGAAAATCGGCGTCATCGCCCAGGGAGATCGTGACAATCGGCTGGCTGAAATCCCGCTCGTCGCGGTCTTGGTGCAATCCCATCTTGGCGCCGCGCTCATAGAAATTGATAAGACAGGCGTCGGGCTGGAAATTCGTCCAATTCGTTCCATGTAACGTAAGGGCCACCGCGTCCCGAAACACCTCCGGCATCTTGGGCCAGGGTTTGTCCGTCTCGGGCTGGACGGTGAGATAGCGGTAGCCTGAACGGTCGCTCCACCAGCCGGCCTCGCCGGCATTGGTCATGGCGGCCGAGGTCATCCCGCCGCCCCGGGTGCGCGGATGCTGGAACGGCGCGTCACGAGCGATGGCCCGCACGGCCGCCAGCAGGTCATGCTGCAGTGCAACAGAGGCGACGTTCGGACGCCAAAAAACCCCTTCCGGTAGTGCCGGACGGCTCTTCGCGTCCTCAAAAAGGGGCAGGTTCCCGTTTTTCAGGGGTTCGAGGGCTCCAAAATGGGTTTTTCAAGGGGGCAAAATCGCAAAAACCGGAACGAAAAGAGTCGGTTGGCCCGTTGCGGGGCTATCTGCCCCCCCTTATATACGGCAACAGGATTGTAATGGCCGATGGACAAGGGACCACCCAACCCCTAAGGCCTTGAGCGAACGTCATAAGTAGCGATCATAATATCTCGAGCGAACAATAAGCAGGGGACTCCCCGAGCGCCAGTGTGGGCTCGCCGTGTCCGCCTCATGAGAAGGAAACAGGAAGTATGGCTAAAGTTATCGGCATCGACCTTGGTACGACGAACTCCTGCGTTGCGGTCATGGAAGGCAAGACCGCGCGCGTGATCGAGAACGCCGAAGGCGCGCGCACGACGCCCTCCATGGTCGCCTTCACCGAAAACGGTGAACGTGTCGTCGGCCAGCCGGCCAAGCGCCAGGCTGTTACCAATCCGGAAAACACCCTCTTCGCCATCAAGCGCCTTATCGGCCGCCGTAACGACGATCCGATGGTGGAGAAAGACAAGAAGCTCGTCCCCTACAAGATCGTCAAAGGCGACAATGGCGATGCGTGGGTCGAAAGCCGCGGCGAAAACTATTCGCCCTCGCAGGTCTCGGCCTTCATCTTGCAGAAGATGAAAGAAACCGCCGAAAGCTATCTCGGCGAAAAGGTCACTGAAGCGGTCATCACAGTTCCGGCCTACTTCAACGACAGCCAGCGCCAGGCCACGAAGGACGCCGGCCGCATCGCCGGCCTCAACGTGCTGCGCATCATCAACGAACCGACCGCGGCCGCCCTTGCCTACGGCATGGATAAGAAGGCCCAGGGCGTCATCGCGGTGTACGATCTCGGCGGCGGCACGTTCGACGTCTCGGTGCTCGAAATCGGCGACGGCGTGTTCGAAGTGAAGTCCACGAACGGCGATACGTTCCTGGGCGGTGAAGACTTCGATGCGCGCATCATCGAATACCTCGCCGACGAATTCAAAAAAGAATCCGGCATCGATCTGAAGAAAGATAAGCTCGCCCTGCAGCGTCTGAAAGAAGCTGCGGAAAAGGCCAAGATCGAACTGTCGAGCTCCATGCAGACGGAAGTGAACCTGCCGTTCATCACCGCCGATGCGTCGGGCCCCAAGCACCTCAACATCAAGCTTACGCGCTCGAAGCTCGAAGCCCTGGTTGACGACCTCATCCAGCGCACCGTCGAGCCCTGCAAAAAGGCCCTGAAAGACGCAGGCTTGAAGGCCAGCGAAATCCAGGAAGTCATCCTCGTCGGCGGCATGACCCGCATGCCGAAGGTGCAGGAAGTCGTGAAAAGCTTCTTCGGCCGCGAGCCGCACAAGGGTGTGAACCCGGACGAAGTGGTCGCCATCGGCGCGGCCATCCAAGCCGGCGTGCTCAAGGGCGAAGTGAAGGACGTTCTGCTTCTCGACGTTACCCCGCTTTCGCTTGGCATCGAAACGCTCGGCGGCGTGTTCACGCGCCTGATCGAACGCAACACCACGATCCCGACG
>CANJEU010000243.1 GCA_947473445.1 Fidelibacterota bacterium
CGTGTTCCTCCACTCTTCAACGAACTTGCCGTCGGCTTCGAACACCTGGATGCGATGATTGCGCCGGTCGGCCGTATAAACGCGGCCGTTCTTGTCCACCGCTACGGAGTGAACGAGGTCGAACTGGCCGGGGCCCGAACCCTTGGAACCGAATTCTGAGATATATTTCCCGTCTTTATCGAATTTCACGATGCGGGCGTTCACATAACCGTCGGCAATGAGGAAGCTGCCGTCGGGATTGAACGTGATGGACGAGGGCATGTTGAAGTGGGTCTTGTCCCACGCCGGCTTGTCCTTTTCGCCAAGGCGCATGACCAGCTTCTTGCCGTCGTTGGTGAACTTCAGGACCTGATGGCCCAGATCCATCACCCACACATGGCGCTCGGGATCGTAGGGGCTGATGGCGATATTGTGGGCAAAGGTGATTTCTTTATCCCACTGGCTCCAGTTCTCGATCGCTTTACCTTCGCCGTTCAACACCATGATGATGTTGTTATGCGGGTGTTGGGCCGGCGGCAGCGTCGAGGCTGTCGACTTTTCTTCCATCAGCTTGCCGTCGGCGGTCAGCATCGGACCGTTCGGCCGGGTGAAGCGCACAGGGGCCATGGTCACGAAAATGCGGTCCGGGCGATCGACTTTCACCGACGCCACCGGGCGGTCCCAGCGGTCGATGCCGGGTTTGAACCAGCCGACCACCGGCTCATAGGGACCGGTCTGATCAAGGCCGCCTTTTTCTTGCGCCGCCAGCGGCCCCGCCAACGCGCAGAACGCCATGAGACCAAGGCCCGCCAACACTTGCCGCTTCATGCTCGACTCTCCCAGAATGGAATAGGGGTAGAGTTTTACACGCTTGGCAGGAAGACCAGCAAGGCTCCGCGGCGGGAAAGTCGTTTAAATCGGGGGTCCGCCGCACCTTTGCCAACGTGGCTGCGTTGTCTTTTCAGCTCACCGGAGCTGCGTTGCATCAACACAAGGAGACACAGTTATGGGTAAGGGCATCATCCTTTGGCTGCTTGGCGTTCCTGTCTCGGTCATCATCCTGATCGCGCTGTTTACGAACTTCATCTAGCCATTCCACCATCCAAAATGCCGCCGGCACTCGCCGGCGGCATTTTTGTTTGTGCGCTATGGATCGGTACGAAGGAATCAGCACAAAAAGAACCCCGCCGGAGCGGGGTTTAAGGTGTGGTTCCGTGCTTTATCGGAGCTTCAAGGCGTCTTGGCGCGCCCCTTAATCGATCTTCACGATGATGTCGCGCCGCGCGTCGCTCTCGATCACAAGCGGATCAGAGCTTTCGGTGCGAATGGTCGTCGTGGTCGAGCCCGGCGCGGCGCCGGCAACCGCCGGCGCTTGCACGATCCGTGTATCATGTGTTGTGCACGCGCTAGCAACAAAACCAACCGCAGCCAGAGAAATCGCTCCAATCATGATGCTTTGCATGGCCAGTCTCCTTTAGTCGCGGTACGGGTTGCGCGGGGCGCGGTCGTAATAGTCGGACACGCCATCGCCGTCGCGGTCGCGGTAGGCGCGGCGGTCACGACGGTCATCACGACGATCATAGTCGCGGTCACGGTCGCCCGAGGTTGCGCCAACAGCCGCACCCGCCGCGCCGCCGATGATGGCGCCGGTCAACGGGTCGTATCCAAGAGCCGCGCCGCCGAGAGCGCCGGCGCCTGCGCCGATCGCTGCACCGGTCACGGCGCGTTCGCCCTGAGTGTCACCCACGCAAGCCGACAGGGACAGAGCGACCAGCGAGACCGCCGAAATTGCTGCAATTTTTTTCATGACGTTTCTCCTACCTTGTAAATGTTGCCGTCGCCCGAGACAGGAGACTTCACGAAGGAGAACGCAGGACTCACGGCAAGACGGGGGCAGCATTGCGGCTTATCAGTGCCAAATTTGCCCTACGCCGCCGTGTTATAGGCTCGTTGCCCCTTGGGGTTGTGGCTTTGCCCCCCGCGCGGGGGCACGCCGCAGAATGCACGCCAACGCGAGTCTGCCAGCGTCTGCAATCGCATCACGGTACGCTTAGGTGCCGCCGTCTGAAAGCGCTCGCGCGCAGCTAGACGTTGAACAGGAAGTGCAACACGTCGCCGTCTTGCACTTCGTATTCTTTGCCTTCCTGACGCATCTTGCCGGCGTCTTTGGCGCCCTGTTCGCCGCCGAGGGCCACGAAGTCCGCATAGGCAATCGTTTCGGCGCGGATGAAGCCTTTTTCGAAATCCGTATGGATCGCGCCGGCGGCCTGCGGGCCTTTGGATCCGCGCCGGATCGTCCAGGCGTGGGTTTCCTTCGGGCCGACGGTGAAGAACGTCAGCAGCTCAAGCAACGTGTAGCCCGCGCGGATCACCTGCGAGAGTCCGGTTTCCTTAAGGCCCAGGCTGCCCAGGAATTCCTTCTGTTCGGCCGGATCGGACAGCTGCGAGACTTCAGCTTCGATCGCCGCCGAGATGATCACGTAAGCCGCGCCTTCCGCCTTGGCCTTGGCGATGACTTTCTCCGACAGTGCGTTGCCCGTGGCGGCGGCGCTCTCTTCCACATTGCAGACGTACAGCACCGGTTTGCCGGTCAGGAGCTGAAGGCCGTTGTAAATCTTGCGGGCCGCGGGATCGGACGGACGCGCGGTGCGGGCCGGCTTGCCGGCGCGCAGGGCGATCAGCACCGGCTCCATCACCATCGCCAGTTCCTTGGCGTCCTTGTCGCCGCTCTTGGCCTTCTTCGCATTCTGATCGAAGCGCCGCTCGATGCTCTCGAGATCGGATAGCATCAATTCCGTCTCGACCGTTTCGGCATCGCGGATCGGGTCGATGGAATTTTCCACATGCGTGACGTTGCCATCTTCGAAGCAGCGCAGCACATGCACGATGGCGTCGACTTCACGGATGTTGCCGAGGAATTGATTGCCGAGGCCTTCGCCCTTGCTGGCGCCGCGCACGAGACCGGCGATATCGACGAACTCAAGCTGGGTCGGCACCACCTTCACGGACTTGGCGATCTTCGCGAGGATGTCCATGCGTTCATCGGGAACCGCCACGCGTCCGACGTTGGGCTCGATGGTGCAGAAGGGGAAGTTGGCCGCCTGCGCCGCCGCGGTAGCGGTCAGCGCGTTGAACAGGGTCGACTTGCCAACGTTGGGAAGTCCGACGATACCGCAATTGAAGCCCATTATGAGTCCCCTGATTTTTTATCCGGCGCGTTTGTATGCGCGGCGCCCGGCGTCGCAGCGCTGTCTTTGTCTTTTTTCGGAGCCGGCGGCCGGGTGAGCAATGCCACCTTGGTCATGAATTTGCTTTCGCTTCCCGCGATCAGCAGCGGGATGGCGTCGGAAACGGCGTTAAGTACGGTATCAAGCCACGCCTGATCGGCTTTGGCGAAATCCGAGAGCACATGCCCATGCACTTGCTCTTTCGTCGCCGGCCGTCCCACACCCAGGCGCAAGCGCCAATAGTCCGGACCGATGTGGGTATCGATGCTCTTGATGCCGTTGTGACCGGCGCTGCCGCCGGCCAGTTTAACTTTCACCTTTCCGGCCGCCAGTTCGATCTCGTCATGCAGAACGATGGTGCCGCGCGATTCAACCTTGAAGAAACGGGCCGCTTCGCCGACCGATTGCCCCGACAGGTTCATATAGGTCTGCGGCTTCAGCGCGAGGACCTTCTCGCCCTCGACGGTGCCTTCGGCCATGAGCCCTTGGAAACGCGCCCGCCATGGCGAGAGCCGATAGCGTTCGGCGATCTTGTCGATCGCCATGAAACCGATGTTGTGACGATTTTGGGCGTAGCGTTCGCCGGGATTGCCGAGGCCGACCAGGAGACGCATGGGGGCCTTCTAAGGCATTTTCCGTAAATGGCGGGTTTCGTATCGCGCGCGGTCGTTGCGCGCTTTCGAAGAAACGGATGTCTCGCGCCGAAGCGTTTCGGCGCGAGACATCGCGTGGTCTTACTTCTTGGCGGCGGGCTTGGCCGCAGCCTTGGCCGCGGGCTTCGCAGCACCAGCCTTGGCGTCCGCGGCGGGAGCAGCGCCTGCGGCGGCACCCGCAGCAGCGCCCGGAGCGGCAGCAGCGCCTTCCGCGGCAGCGGCGGCGACGGGCTTTTCTTCTTCCGCCGTCATGACGGTCGGCGGCGCGATCGTGCAGATCGTGAAGTTACGCGCGATCGTCGGCTTAATGCCGTTCGGCAGCGTGACGGAATTGATGTGCACTGAATCGCCAATGCCCAGGCCGGTCAGATCGATATCGATGTGATCGGGAAGGTCATCGGGCTTGCCGCGTACTTCGACATCGTGACGCA
>CANJEU010000244.1 GCA_947473445.1 Fidelibacterota bacterium
AACAGGACGGCGCGGCGGACATCGTTGAAGCCAGCCCGCGCCTCGATCTGTCCAAGACCGCGCGCGGCGGCGTTCGTCCGCCGGCGAAAGCCTTTACCGCACGTCCTTCGAAACGGGGCCTGTTTCGTACGACGCTTCTCATGAGCTCAAGGGAGACTTCGATGTCGGATAGATTCAGCAGCGATCGCATGGCCGCGTTCAATCCGCAGATTCCGCGCCGCATCGCCGACATTCCGAGCCCCGGTTCGATCCGCACCGGCGAGGATATGGAAGGCAAGCGCCTGATCGTCGGCAAACAGGTGCGCATCACCGGCGAGATCTCGGGCTGCGAACGCCTGGTGGTCGATGGCCATGTAGATGCGAAGGTTTCGGGCGTGAAGACCTTGGACGTCTCGACCAACGGAAGCTTCAAGGGCTCGTCGGAAGTCGAAAGCGCCGTCATCGCCGGCACCTACGATGGCGATTTGAAGGTCAGCGGACATCTGGAGATCGCCGCGAGCGGCGTCGTCACCGGAAAGGTGAGCTACAAGACCATCGCCGTGGCCAACGGCGGACGCCTGCAGGGCTCAATCGAGACGCTTTAAGTTTTAACGCGTTTGGTTTTCACCGCCGCTTTCTTCGCCGCCTCAACATTCTTTTTCTTCTGCATCACCGCCTCGCGTGAACCTGGGGCCGGTGTTTTTGGTTTGAAGACACACAGGTCCACCACCGTGCAGCGCCAGCATTCGGGCGTGCGCGCTTTGCAGATATAACGGCCGTGCAGAATGAGCCAGTGATGCGCGCCGTGTTTGAATTCATCGGGCGTGACGCGCTCGAGCTTTTCCTCGACATGCAGCGGCGTTTTGCCCGGCGCGAGGCCGGTGCGGTTCGAGACGCGGAAGATATGCGTGTCCACCGCGATGGTCGGCTGATCGAACACCACATTCATCACGACGTTCGCGGTCTTGCGGCCGACGCCGGGAAGCTGCTCGAGCAGGTCGCGGTTCGCCGGCACTTCGCTGGCATATTGCTCGACCAAAATTTTCGACAGCACCATGACGTTCTTGGCCTTGGTATTGAAGAGGCCAATGGTCTTGATGAAGTCCTTGAGCTTCGCTTCGCCGAGATCGAGCATTTTCTGCGGCGTATCGACCACGGCGAACAGCGGTCCGGTCGCGCGGTTCACGCCCACATCGGTCGCCTGCGCCGAGAGCACAACGGCGACAAGCAGCGTGTAGGGATTGAGATAGACGAGGTCGGTTTCCGGCGCGGGGTTGTCTCCCCTAAGCCGCGTGTAGAAGGTGATGACGTCGTTGGGCTTCATAAGCCTAAAACGTCACGCATGCTGTAGAGGCCGGCCTTCTTCTTCTTCGCCCACATGGCCGCCCGCACCGCGCCGCGCGCGAAGACTTCGCGCGACGAGGCCTTGTGCGTGATCTCGATGCGCTCGCCGTCGGCGGCAAAGATGACGGTGTGGTCACCCACAACATCGCCGCCGCGCAGCGTGGCAAAGCCGATCTCGCCTTTGGGACGCGCGCCCACCTGACCGTCGCGGGACTTGCGCGCGACTTTCTCGAGCGCGACGCCGCGGCCTTTCGCGGCCGCTTCGCCGAGCCCCAGTGCGGTGCCCGACGGCGCATCGACCTTATGGCGGTGATGCATCTCGACGATTTCGATGTCGTAGTCGTCGGCCAGCACGCCCGCGAGCTTTTCGGTGAGCGCGAGCAGCACATTGACGCCGGTGCTCATATTGGGCGCCTGAACGATGACGGTCTTTTTGGCCGAGGTCTTGAGCTTGGCCTTCGCGCTCGCGGGCAGACCAGTGGTGCCGACAATCAGCGCGGTGCCGAACTTCGCGGCGAGGTCGGCGTGCGCAAGGGTTGCCGCCGGCGCGGTGAAATCAATCACGGCATCGCAGAATTCAAACAAAGCCTTCGCATCGCTAGTGACCTTCACGCCCGCGGCCTTCTGGCCGACGAGGATTCCAAGGTCCGTTCCGATGAGCGGTGATTTCGCAAGCTCAGTGCCACCGCCGAGTTTGGCGCCCTTGGCGCGCAAAACTTCGGCGATCAACATGCGGCCCATGCGCCCGGCGCAGCCGACAATTCCGATTTTCATGATGCGTCATCCACCAGCGCGTCACCCTGGGCGAAGGCCCAGGGTCCAGGGCGGCAAGCCATGCCGCCGCCGGGAGGCAATATTCTACTTCGCGCGAGTTTGACAACCCTGGACCCTGGGAACAAGTCCCAGGGTGACGGCCTGTATGTGGGGGATCAGCCGCGCTTTATTTGCGCGCCCGTCTCGGCAGCGCCCTACTCCGCGGCGTCGGTGAAGAATTCCTTCACCCGCTCGAGGAAGGAGGTGCTCTCGGGCGAATAGGTGCGGCTGTCGCTTTCCTTGGCGAATTCCTGGAGGAGCTTCTTCTGCTTGTCGGTGAGGTTCACCGGCACTTCGACGGCCGCTTCGAGGAACATGTCACCGCGCGCGGTGCTGCGCAGCACCGTCATGCCTTTGCCTTTGAGGCGGAAGCGGTGACCCTGTTGGCAGCCCTTGGGGATATTCACCTTCACGCGGCCGCCGTCGACCGCGGGCATTTCGAGATCGCCGCCAAGGGCGGCGATATGCATCGGGATGGGCATGCGCATGAAGAGGTTGGCGCCCTCGCGCTGGAAAATGCGATGGGGTGCGATGGCGAGGAAGATATAGAGATCCCCCGGCGGCGAGCCATTAAGGCCCGCTTCGCCTTCTCCGGCGAGGCGGATACGCGTGCCTTCCTCGACGCCGGCGGGAATGGTGACTTCGAGCGCCTTCTCTTTTCGCGTACGGCCCGCGCCGCCACACTTCGCGCAAGGGTCGGTGATGACCTGACCGCCGCCGTGGCAGGTGGGGCAGGTGCGTTCGACGGTGAAGAAGCCTTGCTGGCTGCGCATCTTGCCGGCACCCCGGCAGGTGGGACAGGTGGACGGCGCGGCGCCGCCCTTGCTGCCCGAGCCTTTGCAGGACTCACACGCGATCGATGAGGGAATCTTGAGCTCGGCCTTCTTTCCGAAGAAGGCTTCCTCGAGCGTGATCTCCATATTGTAGCGGGTGTCCTGGCCGCGCCCGGAGGTGCGGCCGCCGCCGCGGCGGCCCATGATGTCGCCGAACATCTCGTCGAAGATGTCAGCGAACCCGCCGCCGAAGCCAAAGCCACCCTGCCCGCCGCCACCGCCGCCCTGTTCGAAGGCGGCATGGCCATAGCGGTCGTAGGCCGCGCGCTTTTGTTCATCGCGCAGGATTTCGTAGGCTTCGCTGAGGACTTTGAATTTGTGCTCGGCTTCTTTATCGCCCGGGTTCTTATCCGGGTGATGCTGCATCGCCAGCTTGCGATAGGCTTTTTTCAGATCGTCCGCAGAGGCCGTCTTCACGACTCCAAGGATCTCGTAATAACACTGCTTCGCAGTTGCCATCGCGTGTGATGCTTTATGTAGGGCGTGGACCAGAACGGGCTACTCGGCCCTCACCACGCATTTAATGTGCCCGCCTCTTTGTGCAACACCCGGAGCCAATGAGGCTCCGGGTGCTGACCCCGATCGGGATTATATCACTAGCTTACTTCTTGTCTTTGTCGACTTCTTCGAAGTCGGCGTCGACGACATCGTCGCTTCCGGCTTTCGGCTGTTCGCCGCCGCCATCAGCCTGACCGGCCGCGCCCGGATCCTGCTTGTACATCGCTTCGCCCATCTTCATGGACGCCTGCAGCAGGGCATCGGTGGCGGCTTTGATCTTCTCGGCGTCGCCGGAGTCGAGCACGTCCCTCACCCCCTGGAGCTTGCTCTCGATCTCGGCCTTATCGGCGGCTGGAATCTTATCGCCGTGCTCCTTGAGGTTCTTCTCGGTCGAATGCAGCGCGCTATCGGCGTGATTGCGCGCTTCGATGGCCGCGCGCCGCGCCTTGTCCTCTTCGGCGTGGGCTTCGGCGTCCTTCACCATCTGCTGGATGTCGGCTTCCGAAAGACCGCCCGAGGCCTGGATGCGGATCTGCTGTTCCTTGTTCGTCGCCTTGTCCTTGGCCGACACGTTGACGATGCCGTTGGCGTCGATGTCGAAGGTGACTTCGACCTGCGGCACGCCGCGCGGGGCCGAGGGGATGCCGACGAGGTCGAACTGTCCGAGGATCTTATTGTCCGCGGCCATTTCGCGTTCGCCTTGGAAGACGCGGATGGTCACGGCGGTCTGGTTATCCTCGGCCGTCGAGAAGGTCTGGCTCTTGCGCGTCGGGATCGTGGTGTTGCGTTCGATCAGGCGCGTGAACACGCCGCC
>CANJEU010000245.1 GCA_947473445.1 Fidelibacterota bacterium
CAATGAATGGCGTGATGAGGTGAAGACCGGCCGGCAGCGAGCTTGTGTACTTACCAAAGCGCTCCACCGTGTAGTTCCAGCCCTGCGGCACAACCGTCACGGCTTTGAAGACGAGAAGCAAACCGACGATGACGAGAATGATGGCGAACATCGAAAAAGACATTGTGCCCCCGCAGTCATATGGTCCGGCGAATAGCTCATTCTGCCGAAAATCGACGACCCTGCGCAACCTTCCGGCGCGGTATGTGCCTAAGTATCGCGAAGCTTGTGTCTAAAAGATGACGATCTGAACTACTCGGCGGGCGCCCGCAGCGGCGTGACGTTCGAGCCCGACTGCGCGATGGCCGGCACTTCAGGCTCAAGCGGGATATTCTCGATTTTCTGGCCGCGATCGATGATTTTCCCTGTCGAGATGAGCACTTCGCGCACATCCTTCTGCGCCTGATCGAAGTGGGTGCCCAGCGCACTTACGCGCTTATCCAGCCGCTCGACATCCTTCATCAGCTCGGCGATTTCCTTTTGGATGATATGCGCCTGCTCACGCATGCGCGCGTCTTTCAAAATCGTACGGATGGTGTTCAGCGTGGCCATCAGTGTCGTCGGCGAGACGATATAGACCCGGCGCCGGAAGCCTTCTTCCACCAGCTGCGGAAAACGATCATGTAATTCGGCGAACACTGATTCGGCCGGCACGAACATGATGGCGGAGTCCGCCGTTTCGCCCGGCACGATGTACTTCTCGGCGATATCCTTGATGTGCTTGAGCACGTCGGTGCGGAACGCCTGTTCGGCAAGGGTCTTGGACCGCTCGTCCGTCGCGGCGCACAGCGCCAGGAACGCTTCATGGGGATATTTAGAATCCACGGCGATCACGCCCGGCGGGTTCGGCAGGCGGATAACGCAGTCGGCCCGTTTGCCGTTGCCCAGCGTGACTTGGAAATCATAGGCGCTGCTCGGCAGCATGTTGCGCACCAGGTCTTCCATCTGGGTCTGGCCGATCGCCCCGCGCGCTTGTTTGTTTGAAAGAATGTCCTGGAGCCCGACAACTTCGGCCGAGAGCTCGGTGATATTTTTCTGCGCCGCGTCGATCACGGCCAAACGTTCTTGAAGCGCGCCGAAGGCTTCAGCGCTTTTTGTCGAGTTCTTTTCAAGATTTTCGCCCACCTTGCGCGTGACGTCGGCCAAACGGTCTTCGAGCAGTTTGCGCACGTTGTTCTCTTGCGCCTGAAGCTGCTCGGACATGCGGGCCTGGGCCGAGGTTTGGCTGTCGGCCATCTGCGCGAGGCGCCCGGTGAGCGCGGCTTGCGCATCGGCAAGGCGCGCGGCCGTGTCCGCCAGCTGTGCGGTCTGGGCGGCCTGCGCCCCGTCGTCGCCACGCGAGCGTCGTAAGATGAAGGACAGGACCACGGCGACAATGGCGC
Organism: Fidelibacterota bacterium; assembly: GCA_947473445.1. Taxonomy (GTDB): domain Bacteria; phylum Pseudomonadota; class Alphaproteobacteria; order Rhodospirillales; family Rhodospirillaceae; genus SHVO01. Next base: position 1,422 of record CANJEU010000245.1, read on the forward strand.
CCATCACGATGGAAACGCCGAGGATGCTTGCGAGTTCAGAGTCCATAAGTGCTTGCCCCGGCAGGTTTTTTCGGCGCGAATCTTGCAGGCTTGCAATGTGCAGTCCGCCTCAACCGTGCCATCATCCCGAGACTAAATGAATTCCGGCCTAGCGGCCACTTACGACTTCCTTCTGCACACGAGTTCCCCACATGCATCTCGCCCGCCTCCCCGTTCTCGCCCTCACGCTTGCCCTAACAGGTCCGGCATTTGCGCAAACCGTCGAAGTTCCGGCCGCGACCGGCAACGCAGACGTGACCGTTTACAGCAATAATTTCGCGATGGTGCGCGAGCGGCGCGGATTCAAATTACCGGGCGCCTCGGCCCAACTGGTGATGGGGGGCGTCCCGCGCGAAATGCAGGCCGAGACGGCCTTCCTGCAGGTCCTCAAGGGTGATGCGGTCCGCGTCACGGAACAGACTTTCAACTTCGACCTTCTGACCCCGCAAAAATTGCTCGAGCGCGCGGTCGGCGGGGAAGTGTCCGTCGTCTCGATCAATCCCGGAAACGGCCGCGAGATTACCGAGCGTGCCCGCGTGCTCAGCATCAACGAAGGCCTCGTGCTTGAGATCAACGGCAAAGTCCATACCAATCACCCCGGACGCATCGTGTTCGACAGCCTGCCGTCCGGCGCCCGCGCGCGGCCCAGTCTCATTATGTCGGTGACCGGCAAGGGCGCCCAGGATGTGGAAGCTGAGCTCAGCTATCTGACGGGCGGCCTGTCGTGGCGCCCCGATTACGTCGCGCAGTACGACCCCGATTCCAATCGTCTCGATCTTTTGGCGTGGGCGACTGTCACTAACGCCACCGGCACCGATTTCCCCAATGCGAAGCTCAAGCTGGTCGCGGGCGATGTGAACCGCAATCAGCCGCCATCGCCCCCCATGATGATGCGTGCGATGAAGTCTGAAGGAGGGGCCGACATGGCGATGGCGCAGTCGTTCGCCCCGGGCATCAGCCCCACCTCCTCACTCGCCACTCACGTCTATACGATCCCGAAGCTCACCGGTCTTGGACCGTTCGAGACCAAGCAGATCGGCCTTCTCAACAGTCCCTCCATTTCAGTGCGCCGCCAGTTCACCGTGCGCGCGCAACAGCATTTCTACATGCAGCAGATGCGCGCCCCTGATCAGGACATGCGCGCCGCGGTCGAGCTGCTCTTCACCAACAACGCGGCGGCCAAGCTCGGCACCCCTCTGCCGGCAGGCATCGTGCGGGTGTATGGCCAAGACGCCGAAGGCGCGCCCCAGTTCATGGGCGAGGACAACATCCCTCACACCGCGGTCGGCGGCGAAGTGACCCTGAACTTGGGCACCGACTTCGATATTCCGGTGCAGCGCGAACAGCTCAATTTCATCCGCGCCACCGACAACATCGTCCTCACGGTCTGGCGCGTGACGGTCAGCAACGCAAAATCGCGCCCCGTCACGGTCCGCGTGATCGAACCGATCCCCGGCGCGTGGGAAATCGCCAAGGAATCCCACCCCCACACCAAAGAGGATGCAGGCTCGGCCCTCTGGACCCTGGAAATACCGGCCAAGGGCAAAACCGTGCTGGAATACTCCGCACGCGTCACGATGTAGTCTTTCCAGATCTTCCCGGGCCCGTCGGGGCGGCGCTTCAGGCCGCGTTGCTCTCTTTTATTGACGCCCCAGGCTCCTGGCCTTATCTCAGCCCCATCATGGCGCTGCTCGAAATCATTGTTGCTCCCGATCCCCGGCTGAAGAAAAAGGCCGTGGCGGTCGAACGCGTCGACGCCTCTATCGTCAAGCTCATGAACGATATGCTTGAGACCATGTACGAGGCGCCGGGCGTTGGCCTTGCCGCCCCACAGGTGGGCGTCTCCAAGCGCATCATCGTTGTCGACCCGGCCGGCGAGGACGATCCTGCGGCGCCTCTCAAAATGGCCAATCCAGAGATCATCTGGGCGTCCGATCAGCTCAAGCCGCACGAGGAAGGCTGCCTGTCGCTGCCCGAGGAGTATCAGGAAGTGATGCGCCCGGCGTCCATCAAGGTCCGCTACCTCGACGAGCAGAACGAGATCCGCACATTAGACGCTGATGGCCTGCTTGCGGTGATCATCCAGCATGAGATGGATCACCTCGAAGGCGTGCTTTTCGTCGACCATCTCTCGGCCCTGAAGCGCAATATGATCATCAAACGCCTGACCAAGATCAAAAAATTCGAACAGAAGTCCAGCAAGCGCCACGCGGTGGAAGTTTAGGCCTCGCGCCGCGCGCGCGGGGTGGCGTTACATACTTACGTCGCGCATCCGGTCTTAAATCGCTTTCGCTTTTGGTCAGCTGTATGCGCATTGTCTTTATGGGAACTCCGGACTTCTCCGTCGCCGCGCTGGTGCGGTTGGCCGAGCATTACGAGATTGTCGCGGTCTATTCCCAGCCGCCGCGGCCGGCAGGACGTGGGCAGCAGATGCGTCCCAGCCCCGTCGCCGCCTTCGCCGCCGCCCGCGATATTCCGGTCCTCACTCCCAAAAGTCTAAAGGCGCCCGAAATCCAAGCGGCGTTTCGCGATCACAAGGCCGACGCCGCGGTCGTCGCCGCCTACGGCCTGATCCTGCCGCAAGCGATCTTGGATGCGCCGCGCCTGGGCTGCCTCAATATCCATGCCTCGCTGCTGCCCAGATGGCGCGGCGCAGCTCCGATCCAGCGCGCGATCATGGCCGGCGACAAACAAAGCGGCGTCACCATCATGCAGATGGACGCCGGCCTCGACACCGGCGCCATGCTCATGACGCGCGAGGTGCCCATTTCTGACGCCACCACCGCGCAGTCCCTCCACGAC
>CANJEU010000246.1 GCA_947473445.1 Fidelibacterota bacterium
GCCTTTCCCGAGAGCTGCGACGCTGGTCGCGACGATGTCGCGCGCGGTCAGCCCCGCGTCATCATATTGTTCTTCGGGTTTTCCGTGGGCGACCAGACGGTCGGGGAGCGTCATCGTGCGCACCTTGAGGCCGGGATCGAGTGCGCCGCGTGTGGCCAGCAATGTCAGAACCTGAGCGCCAAAACCGCCGACAGCGCCCTCTTCAATCGTCACCAGAACTTCGTGATGTTTTGCCAGTTGAAGAATCATGTCTTCATCGAGCGGCTTGGCAAATCGCGCATCGGCGACGGTTGCCGAAAGGCCGCAGGCGGCAAGCTCATCGGCCGCGTGCAAGGATTCCTGAAGGCGTCCACCGAGGGAAAGCAGCGCAATCGCGCTGCCTTGGCGCACAATGCGTCCTTGGCCGATCGGAAGAACTGCGCCTCGCGCGGGCAAGGTCACACCCGGGCCCTCGCCGCGCGGGAAACGGAACGCCGACGGACCATCGTCGATGCTCAGCGACGTTGCGATCATATGCTTCAGTTCGGCCTCATCCGACGGGGCCATGACAACGATGCCCGGCAGACAGCAGAGATAGTTAAGGTCGAAGCTGCCCGCGTGGGTCGGGCCGTCAGCGCCCACAAGCCCCGCGCGATCGATGGCAAAGCGGACCGGAAGGCGCTGCAGGACGACGTCGTGAACGATTTGGTCATAGGCGCGCTGGAGGAAACAGGAATAGATCGCAGCGACGGGTTTTAGCCCATCGGCCGCCATGCCCGCGGCGAACGTCACCGCATGCTGCTCGGCGATGCCGACGTCGTAGAAGCGGTCCGGGAATTTCTTCTGGAACAGATCGAGGCCGGTGCCCGACGGCATGGCCGCGGTGACGGCGATGACTTTCTCGTCGCGTTCGGCTTCCTCGATCAGGCTGGTCGCGAAAACTTTGGTGTAGGTCGGTCCGCCGGCGGTGGCTTTGACGATTTCCTTGGTTATCGGATCGAAGCGATCGAGGGCGTGATAATTTTCCGCATGCGGCGCGCCGAAGGGATGGCCCTTCCCCTTTTCAGTCAGCACTTGCAGGAACACGGCGCGTGCGCGCGGGATGCTGCGCACCGCGCGCAATACTTTAACAAGCTGGGCGATATTGTGCCCGTCCACAGGCCCGATATAGGTGCAGCCGAATTGATCGAACATCGTGTTGTCCGGCGCCGTGAGCGGCTTATGCTGCGCGAGCACCGCCGGAAGCGCGGCGATATCGGCATCGCTCAAGGCGGGGCGCTGAGCGGCAAGTTCCTTCAGGTAGTCGGTCAATCCGCCGATCGACGGCGCGATAGACATGCCATTGTCGTTCAGGATGATCGTCAGACGGCCGCCGGCGGCGCCGACATTATTGAGAGCCTCAAATGCCATGCCCGCGCTCATCGCGCCGTCGCCGATCACGGCGATCACATGGCGGTCACTTCCGGTTTTCGCGGCTGCAACAGCCATGCCGAGGGCGGCGGAAATCGACGTCGAGCTATGAGCGGCGCCGAAGGGATCGAATTCGCTTTCGGCGCGAAGGGTAAATCCGTAGAGACCGTCCCGCTTGCGGATGGAACGAATGCGATCTCGGCGGCCTGTGAGAATTTTGTGCGGGTAAGCTTGGTGGCTCACATCCCAGATCAAACGGTCATCGGGGGTGTTGAACACGTAGTGGAGCGCGACAGTCAGTTCGACCACGCCCAGGCCGGCGCCAAAATGGCCGCCGGTTACGGCCGCGGCGTCGATCGTTTCGGCGCGCAAATCGTCGGCGATCTGACCCAGTTGACCGGCGGGAAGGGCGCGGAGCTGCGCGACAGACGTGATGCTGTCCAAATGAGGCGTCTGCAGTGATGCCAAGGTCGGTCTAGCCTTTCTCTGGTCCGGGGTGCGCATCGCAGCAACGCGAGGTGGAGTAACCTCCGGCGACGTCCGGCTTTTCTAGGATTAGGCCGCAGCCGCCTTATGGCGATCTCCCGTCGTAAAGCGAGCTGCAATGACTTGTTTCTACGGCGATTCTGGCAGATTGGCCACCCGCGCAGAAGGCCCGTCGTTTGCAGGTCGGCACACGCCATACGGGTGTCTGGCGTCGCTAGGGAAGGAAGACCTAAGGGGCAGGGGCGCTATATGTGCGGCCTTTCCACGCCCCACCCCGGCGGCGCCAGTGCGCGAAGGCGGAGGCCACGGTCATGGCTGCGTAGAACGCGGCCGCGACCGGCAGGAAAATGGCGCGCCAGCGCGCCTGTCCATAGTCCATGACCGTTGGAATGTAACCGAGGGTCATCAGTACCGCCGCCAGCAGGCCTAGGAGCGCGGCGGTCTCGTTGTCATGCCAGGACCATGTCAGGAAAAGGCCGAGCGGTGCGAGGAAAACCAGTGCTAGTCCGAGCAGCGTGCCCAACAACAGCCACGGCGAATAGTGAAGCTGCGTAAAGGCCGTTCGGCTCACCATCGTCCACAGCGGGTTCAGGCCGAGCGCTTCGCGCAAACTGGCGCTGCCGTCCGAGAGGCCGATCCATAACCGGCCGCCGCGGCGTTTGATGAGCCGGGCGAGGGCACAGTCGTCGATGATGTCGCCGCGGATGGGTTCGAGGCCACCGGCCGCGATCAAAGCGTCGCGTTTTACAAGGATGCACCCGCCGGCCGCGGCGGCGATGGACGACTGATCATCGTTCGCGGCGCGGAACGGGTAGAGCATCTGGAAGAAGAAAACGAAGGCCGGGATCAGCAAACACTCCCAGGTGTATTTGCAGTGCAGCTTCACCATCAGCGAGACGAGGTCGCGCCGCTGATGGACCGCTTTGGCCACGAGGCGCGCAAGTGTTTCGGGCGGGTGAACAATGTCCGCATCCGTGAGCCAATAATAGACGGGCGATAGTCCGTGCGCGGCGGCGTGCGTGAGTCCGGCATTCATCGCCCACAGCTTTCCTGTCCATCCCGATGCGAGGGGCGGGGCCCCGATGATGGCGAGACGATCTGTGGCCGCCGCACCGCGCGCGAGGTCCGCGGTCCCGTCACTGCTGGCGTCATCGACGACGATGATGCGGAACGAACCCTCATAGTGCTGCGCGGCGAGCGACGCCACGCAGGCCTCGATGCTCGCTGCTTCGTTCCGTGCCGGCACGATGGCGAGCACCGACGGCAAGGTGCTCAAGGGTCGAATCTGGCGGGCTAACCGCTGGTCCGCGCGCCAGAAACCGTGGTGCGCGAAGAGGAGGTAGAGCCACGCCCCAAGGCTTGCGACGGCGATCAGCGTCAGCATTCAGAACCAAAGTTTGATAAAGCCTGCGAGCGCGGCGCTGCCAAAACCGATCGGTCCCAGTTCGACCCGCGTGGCGATCGGATCATGGCGTGCGAGGCGCACGGCGAGCTTGTCGGCCACCGCCACGATGACGGCGGTCTCCGCCGCCAGGCTGCGGTGCTTAAGCGCTTTGGGAAGCTTGCGGGCATCGCGCAGGAGGAGTTCCGTGCCCGTAAGCGCGCGGTCGATGACCTTGCGCATCGCAGGCGTCAGGCAGGGCAACGCGAGATCGCTGACGGCGGCGCCCTCGGCGCTCATCCACGCCTGGGGAAGATAGACGCGGTCGAGCGCCGCATAGTCCTTACCGCAGTCTTGCAGATGGTTGATGACCTGCAACGCGTTGCAAAGAGCATCCGAAAGCGGATGCAGGGCGGGGTCTTCGCCGTGAAGATCCAGCAGAAAGCGGCCGACGGGCGCGGCGGACCGCTCGCAGTATCCGATCAATTCGTCCCAATCGGCGTAACGCGATTTGACCGCGTCCTGGAGGAACGCGGAAATCAGATCGAGCCCGTGGCGTTTTGGGATACCGGTGCGTTCGAACATCGCCCGGAGGGCGTGACCCTTCGCATAGGCCGCGTCCATCTCGGTGCCGTTCACCGCGCCCGCGAACCCTTCCAGACGCTTGATCTTGTCGCCGGACGGAAGGTCAGGATTGTCGGCAATATCGTCGATGGCGCGCGCGAAGGCGTAATATGCCGCCACATCCGGGCGCAACCCTTTGGGCAGCAGCCATGACCCGACGGGAAAATTCTCGTCGCCCGCGCCCTTGCCCGATGGTGTCTCGATCTCAGCGGCCATGCTCATTTTTCTGAGATAGCAGAATCGACGGCCATGGTCATGCTCCGGGCGCACCGCCATACGTGCGCGCGGCAGTGCGGCGCAACCCTGCAACCTCGCCACGAAATGATCACATTTGCCCCTGAAATGCCCTGCCACCGTCCTAGGATAC
>CANJEU010000247.1 GCA_947473445.1 Fidelibacterota bacterium
AACAAGCCGTCGATGCTGAGGTCCTGCGTTGTGTCCGACTTCAGATTGCGAATGCGCACGCCGGTAACGCCGGGAGGAGAATCTTTCCCGACAACCTCGTCCACCGCCGAATCCCAGATCACCTGAACCTTGGGATGGTCGAACAACCGCTTCTGAAGAATTTTTTCCGCGCGCAGCGAATCGCGCCGGTGGATCAAGGTGACCTTCGTCGCGTGATTAGTGAGATAGAGCGCTTCCTCGACAGCGGTGTTGCCGCCGCCGACGACCGCAACTTCCTTGCCGCGGAAGAAGAAGCCGTCACAGGTCGCGCACGCAGATACGCCGAAGCCTTGATATTTTTTCTCCGACGGAAGTCCGAGCCAGCGGGCCGAGGCGCCGGTGGTGATGATGAGCGAGTCGCAGGTAAAGACGTCGCCCGAATCGCCCACGAGGGTGAAGGGCCGCTTGCTGAGGTCGAGCTTCACGATGGTGTCGCTGATCATGCGCGCGCCCACGTGCTCGGCTTGTTTCTGCATCTGCTCCATCAGCCAGGGGCCTTGGATGACGTCCGGGAAGCCGGGGTAGTTCTCAACATCGGTGGTGATGGTCATCTGTCCGCCGGGCTGCATGCCCGCGACAACGATCGGCGCGAGGTTGGCACGGGCCGCGTAGATCGCGGCCGTAAGGCCGGCGGGTCCGGAGCCGAGGATCAGCACTTTGGTATGAGTATTTGACATAGCTAAGACCGGGCCTCGCGGAGGACGAATTTGCTTTGCAGTGCAGCAAAATAAGGGGCTCACAGATATACGAGCGCTGCCTGATGCGCGCAAGGCCGCCCCTTTCTCGCGTGCGCGGCAAGCATAACTCGCGGCGCGTGTCCTATAGTCGTTGCGTGGTAGCGCGTTTCTTTATAACAATATTGCGCGGCCGGCCGGGGTGAAGCAAGACGGGCGGGCCTCGACGAACGCCTGGGGGCCAAATGCAACGCGTAAAGCTAGACCGGATCGACCGGCAGATTCTCTCTGACCTGCAGACTGACGGGCGCATGACCAACGTGGAACTGGCCCACAGGGCCGGCATCTCGGCCCCGCCGTGCCTGCGCCGCGTGAGGGCGCTTGAGCAGGCCGGCTACGTGAAGGGCTACCATGCCCAGCTCGATCAAGCCCTGCTGGGCTATGCCGTGACGGTATTCGCCCACGTGGGGCTGAACAGTCAGGCGGAGGTGGACCTGTCGGCCTTCGAGTCCCTCGTAAAAGAATGGCCGGAGGTGCGCGAGTGCCACATGCTGGCCGGGGAAACCGACTTCCTGCTCAAGATCGTGGCGAAGGACTGGGACGCCTATCAGCGCTTCGTGACCGAGAAGCTGACCGCCGCGCCCAAAGTCGCCAACGTAAAGTCGGCCCTGGCCATTCGCAGCGCCAAGAGCCTGCCGGGCGTGCCTATCGCTGTGGACGGCGATAAGCCCGCGCAGCCGCCGCTGGCCATGCCGGCGCAATAGCGGCGCGCCCCTGCGCTTCAGTATTTAGAACAGGAGAGAAAACCCGCTGGGTCCTCGGCGCTTCGCGCCAAGGACGACAGGGTTAAATGCGTTATTTGAACTTAACGCTTAGGACTTCGTAGCCCTTTGCACCACCAGGTGCGGTGACTTCGGCGGTGTCGCCGACGGTTTTGCCGATGAGGGCACGGCCGAGCGGCGATTGGATCGAAATTTTGTTCTTCTTGAGATCGGTCTCGTACGGGCCGACGAGCTGGTAGGTGGTCTCTTCATCCGATTCGACATCGGCGACGGTAACGGACGCGCCGAAGCGAATTGTGGTGCCCGACAGCTTCGTCAGATCGATGACGTCGGCGCGGCTGATGACGTCCTCGAGCTCGATGATGCGGCCCTCGATGAAGCTCTGACGCTCGCGCGCGGCATGATACTCGGCGTTTTCCGAGAGGTCGCCGTGCTCGCGCGCCTCAGCAATCGCTTTGATCACCGCATAGCGTTCGACGGTCTTTAGCTGCTGCAGTTCAGTTTTCAGCGGCGCTAAACCCTCCGCCGTCATAGGAATTTTTTCCATGACGTATCCTCGTCCTCAAGAAATAGAACAGCCCACGCCAGGGTGGCGAGGGCTTCGCGCCTAACAGTCAGGATTGTCGACTAGCGACTAAAATAGGATTGCAGGGGGGCAACATCAAGTGCCCCGTCCTTGAGACCGCCAATTGCGCTCACAGCGGCCTCCGCGCCCGATAAAGTCGTGAAATGACAGATATTGCGGGTTAACGCCGTCCGGCGGATTGTAAAGCTGTCCTTGTGGGACTGGGAGCCTTCGGTGGTGTTGATCACCATCTGGACGTTGCCCGAGATCATCTGGTCGACGCAGTGCGGGCGGCCTTCGGCCACTTTATTCACCGCATCGGCCGGGATTCCCGCAGCCGCGAGCACGGCCTGGGTGCCGCGCGTGGCAATGACCTTAAATCCAAGTTCGACAAGGCGGCGGGCGAGATTTACCGCCTGCGCCTTATCGCGTTCGCGCACCGACAGGAACGCTGTGCCCGACACCGGCAGCGCAAGTCCGGCGCCGAGTTGAGCCTTCGCGTAGGCGCGCGGGAAATCGCGGTCGAGGCCCATCACCTCGCCGGTCGATTTCATTTCCGGTCCGAGGACGATGTCCACGCCCGGGAAACGGTTGAACGGGAACACCGCTTCCTTCACCGCTACGTGCTTTGGTGTCGCAAGAGCATCGGCGGCGGGGCCCACAAGGCCGAATTCGGCCAGCTTCGCCCCGGCCATGATTCGCGCGGCGACTTTCGCGACCGCAACGCCTGTCGCTTTCGCCACGAACGGCACCGTGCGGCTCGCACGCGGATTGACTTCGAGGATGAAGACGACGCCGTCCTTGACCGCGAACTGCACGTTCATCAGGCCGACGACTTTGAGCGCCAAAGCAAGGGCAACGGTCTGCCGGCGGATGTCGGCGACGATATCTTTCGACAGCGTGTGAGGCGGCAGGGCGCAGGCGGAATCGCCCGAGTGAATCCCCGCTTCCTCAATGTGCTCCATGATACCGGAGATGTAGATGTCCTTGCCGTCGCACAGCGCATCGACATCAACTTCGATGGCGTTCGACAGATAGGAGTCGATCAGCAGCGGATTGTCGCCTGTCGCCTTCATGGCCGAGCGGATGTACTCCGTCACGCCCGCTTCGTCATAGACGATGCGCATGGCGCGGCCGCCTAAGACGTAGGACGGACGGATGACAACGGGATATCCAATGCGGTTGGCGGCGGCGCGGGCTTCGTCGGCACTGCGCGCGGTGCCGTTGGCCGGCTGGCGCAGCTTGAGGTCTTCGAGAAGGCGCTGGAAACGCTCGCGGTCTTCGGCAAGATCGATCGCGTCGGGCGAGGTGCCGAGGATAGGTATGCCCGCGGCTTCGAGGGCGTGGGCGAGCTTCAGCGGTGTTTGGCCGCCAAGCTGCACGATGACGCCGAGGACCTTGCCGTTCGTCTGTTCAGTGGTGATCAGCTCGATCACGTCTTCGGCCGTCAGCGGCTCGAAATACAGGCGGCTCGAGGTGTCGTAATCGGTCGAGACGGTTTCCGGGTTGCAGTTGACCATAATGGTCTCGAACCCAGCATCGCGCAGCGCGAACGCCGCGTGGACGCAGCAGTAATCGAACTCGATACCCTGGCCGATGCGGTTGGGCCCGCCGCCGAGGATGATGATCTTGTTGCGATCGCTGGGTTCGGATTCGCATTCGGCTTCGTTGACGCCATCGCCCTCATAGCAGGAGTACATATAAGGCGTGGGCGACGCGAACTCCGCCGCGCAGGTGTCGATACGCTTATAGACCGGACGCACGCCGAGCGCGCGGCGCAGCTTCATCACATCGGGCGCCTTCTTGCCGGTCAGTTCGGCGAGGCGCGAGTCGGAGAAACCCATTTTCTTCAGGCGCAGGAACTGTTGCCGATCGTCGGGCAGGCCGTTCTGGCGCACTTCGGCCTCGACATCGACGATCGCTTTCAGCTGGCGCACGTACCAGGGATCGAACCTGCTGGCGCGGCAGATTTCTTCAACGCTCATGCCCGCGCGCAACGCTTGGGCGGCAACCAGCAGCCGGTCCGGGCGCGCTTTGGTCAAGGCCAGACGCAGCGCGTCATTGTCCATAGTCGGCGTGCCCGTATCGTCGAGCGAAATTTCGTTGAGGCCGTTAAGTCCGGTCTCCAGCGAACGCAGGCCCTTCTGCAGGCTTTCAGCGAAGG
>CANJEU010000248.1 GCA_947473445.1 Fidelibacterota bacterium
ATCAGCGCGACGGCGGCATTGTCAGCACAGGTCAGCGACGGCAGCAGATTGTACTGTTGGAAAATGAAGCCGATGTTGCGGCGGCGAAAGCGCACGAGGTCGGCATCTTCTAATGCGGTGATGTTCGTGCCCAGCACATCCACCCTGCCCGCCGTCGCCGACAGCGTGCCAGACAGAATCGACAAGAGAGTCGTCTTGCCGCAGCCGGAAGGCCCCACGAGCATGGCCAACGCTCCGGCATCCAAGGTTAGGTCGACGCCGTGCAGCACGCGGACTGGGCCCTCGCCGCCGGGAAACTCCATGACAATGTTCGATGCTTCGATTGCATGCATGAGATTACCCCCTGAAGACAATCGCCGGATCGAGGGTGAAGACGCGCCTCACGCTGGCAACGCACGATGTCAGCAAAATCACAGCTACCGCAAACGCCGTGCCCAGAATGACCTCGGCGTAGAGACGGAACCCTTCCAGCGCCGGCGTCAAACCGGCGGTAACGGTAAAGAACAGCGCGCTGCCGCCGATGCCCATGCCGAAACCGATGGCGCCAACGACCACGGCCTGCGTCACCACCATGCCGAGGATTTGGCTATTGGTGGTGCCGATGGCTTTCAATGCGCCGAACTGTTTTAAATTTTCGATGACGAAAATATAGAAGGTTTGGCCGGTGATGGCCGCGCCCACAAGGAACCCCAAAACCACAGTGATGCCGAAGTTCACAGGGATGCCGGTGCGGGTGAGGTAATACTTTACACTGCGCCAGGCGAAGTCGTTCCAGGTCAGTGCCTGCAGCCCGGTTTGCGCCGTGATGCGCTGGGCGAGCGCCACCGGATCGACACCCGGCTCGGCTTTTACGAGAACAAACGACATCATGTTGCGTTGGGGCGGCAAGATGCGCCGAATTTCCGAATAGCGCATGTAGGCGATTGGAAAGGTGATGAACGGCGGCGAAACGTCGGCAATGCCTTCCACCACGACGCGGCGATCGTTGATCTCCGCCGTACGGCCAAGTTCCACATTGCCCCCAGGCCAAATGAAGTCGGCGCCCTGTACATCCAGCACCATCGCATTTGGCCGCTTCAAGGACTCCACCGAACCCTTCAGCCATTTGCGCGGCGCGCCAACGAGCGTCGCATCGTCGACACCCACCAGACTGATTTGATTGAGCAGGCCTTCTTTCGTGCGCAGGATCGCCAAACCTTTGTAGTAGGGAACCGCCCACGACACGCCCGCGACACCGCGCACCCGGTACAGGTCCATGTCAGGCAGGGCTTCGACTTCGTCGGAGTAAGACACGCGAGGATCCATGACCCAGAGGTCGGCTTCGGTGACGTCGAGCACCTGATTGGCGGTGCGCGTCATCAACCCGATGAAAATCGAGACCTGCTGGGACATCAGCAACGTGGAAAACGCAATGCCGAAGACCAGCCCCAGGTACTTGGCGCGGTCGCCCAACAGCATTTTCAAGGCGATCTCAAGCATGTCTGGCTCGGGGTGTTGCAGCGAGGCAAAACAAGTTAACTTGGTCTCGCCAGGGGCATTTAATATACTGAACCGTACAGTAAATTAAACCATCGGGCAAAGGATTCCGCCATACAGGAGATTTGGTCCGGCTATGCGTAAAACCGCGAAGTCAAAATCCAAGGCCAAGCGGGGCCGCCCCGTGGACATGGCCAAACGCCAGGCGATGATTCACGCCGCGCAAGACGTATTCGTGAACAAAGGCCTGGAGGCCGCGAGCCTTGAGGAAGTGGCCGCGCACGCGGGCGTATCTAAGCTGACGATCTATAATCACTTCGGCAGCAAGGACGAGCTATTCGTCGCCGCGCTTATGGATAAATGCGACAGCTACATGAAGCCTGATGCATTCCGCACTCAACCCGTCGGCTCCACGCGCGATGGATTGATTCAGATCGGCCGAAGCTTCTTAGGGCTCATTTTCGATCCGGCCGCCTTGAAGATGCACCGGGTGGTTATGGCCGAGTCCCAAACCCACCCCAAGATCGCCGCTCTGTTTTTTGAGAAGGCCATCATGGGCACGGTGCACAAGGTGGCGGAGTTTCTATCGGCGGAAAGCAAAGCGGGTCGGTTAGCCATTCGTGACATCGCCGAAGGTACCGGCGTTTATCTCTCGATGCTCAAGGGCATCTATCATGAAATGGCAATGCTCAATCTGCCGATGCCGGGTCGAAGCGAGTTGTATGCGCACATCGCGCGCTGCGCGGACTTATTCCTGAAGATGTTTGCCCCGCCTGAAAAAACTGAAAAAAAGGCGAAGCGGTAAAAGGAAAGTCACCGACGCTTCTGATCCGCAGTACTTACTATCTGTGTCGCCTGTAGCCGGTGTTATGGGGCTGGTCGGAGTCGCGCCGCTCTGCCGGAAATGAGCCAAGCTCAGTTCAAGTTTCTAGCCTAAGTCGCGCGGCCAGCAGCCGGTAAAGAAACCCTAGGTAGATAGGTCTGCGTTTAAACCTTATCGAACTAGAAAGCCTTGCAGATTCGCAGGCCAGCCGGGGGTCGTTAAGGATTTGATCACGCACGGCGGATGAAGGTGGCGCTCCCGCCCTCCTGCCCGTGAGCGTTTTTAAGATGATTGCGGATCTGAATTTCCTGATCGTGGATGACGACAAAACCACGATCGATAGCGTGACGCTGATGCTGACACGACTGGGTGTCACCAAAATCTCGGTCGCCCGTTCCGGCTTCGAAGCTTTCAGACTTATGAGCAAGAGCCGCGAGCGTTTCGATTACGTCATCTCGGACGTCTGCATGGGCGATGGAAACGGGCTTGAGCTGCTTTATCATATCCGTACGACGACGGTCGCCCGGAACTACCGGCCCGACATGTGCGTGGTTCTGATGTCGGGTATGGCGTCGGCGGATATCGCCTTTGTTGCCGGCTCCCTGGACGTGAACGCTTTCCTCGTGAAACCGTTGGGCATCGCCAAGCTGCAGCAGGTGATTTTAGAAGCGCGCCATCGAACTTTCCCGCTTGATCGCGCGAACTACTACAAACTCAGCGCCGACAAGCTTAAAGTCGCGTAGGCGCCCAACGGCCCCCTCCGCCTTAAGGTTCTCGAACGCGCGGAATGACGTCATGCTCTCCCACGTTCACATCGGCGTTAGCGATTTTCCACGGGCGTTCGCGTTCTACTCACCGCTGATGGCGACGCTCGGGTTGGCGCTTAAGTTTCACGAGCCTGCGGGAACGAAACCCTGGGCCGGCTGGAAACATCCCGATGCGGCAAGGCCGCTCTTTCTGATTGGGCGTCCCTACGATGGCGAAGACGCCACCCCCGGCAACGGTCAAATGATTGCGTTCCTTGCGTCCGACCGTGCCACTGTTGATCGGTGCTACGCCGTTGCGATTTCCAATGGCGCCACATGCGAAGGCCAACCGGGGCTGCGGCCTCAGTATCATCCCGACTATTACGGCGCATACGTCCGCGATCTCGACGGCAACAAGCTCTGTGTTTGTTGCCATCACGCGGAATAGCGGCGCGTTATTCCGCCGCGGCGGCACGCAAGATGGTCGTCGCCGCCGAATCCAAAGCGCCCTGCGCATCGACGGCCACGCCATATTGCCTTCGCGCGTGTTCGACACTGATAATGCCGTCCTTTACATCGCGCACCACGAGCGCGGGATCGCGCCGGCGCGGGTCGCCCCATCCGCCGCCGCCGGCGGCGCTGACTGTAAACCGCGCGTTGCGCAGGTTCCTTAAGCCGTAAACCGGCGCATCGGTCATCAGCTTCCCATCGCTCTCGACCGAATTTTGGGCGAGGCCACCGTCTTTTCCGCCATTGATCCCAAACCCAGATCCGTAGTTCAGCGCCTCGCTGCGGAACGAATGGATGAGGTCTCCGTCGACTTCGGAAACATATTCCACACCCGCGCCGCCACGGCGTTCGCCGGCGCCGGCGCTATCCATGCGAATTTCGTGCCGCAGGATGCGATAGGGATAGAGGCGCTCGTAGAGTTCGACATTGGGAAGCTTGAGCCCCCCGAGCGAGCCGATGACACCCATGGAATGGAATCCATCCCGTTCGGCGACCGCGCCCGCGCCCGGCGATGCGGCCCAGTGATAGAGCACATAGGATTCACCGGCGGCGGTTTTTCCGGCGGAGATGCCATGGGCCACCTTCGCCCACCCCGCGCAGGCCCGTGCGGGATCGGCTTTCGCGAGGGCC
>CANJEU010000249.1 GCA_947473445.1 Fidelibacterota bacterium
GCAGGAACGACACCGCATCAAACAGAAAACCATCGAACATCGTCGCTTGCTTCACCGCAAGCTCGCCGCTTAGGATCGACCAACCAGATGAGGCCAACACTCCGCTAAATCACGCCCGCATCTGTCTCAAATGTTCTGACGACGCACACTCGGCCGTATCGACGACGCTGAACAAGCCTTGGGCGCGGCGATCGCTTGCGATCCTACAAACTACGTCGCCCATGCAAGCACGTTGCGTCAGCTTGACGTCATCTGCGCCTGCCTTCGGATGGACAGCGCCTGGCTCCAGCGTCACAGTCCGCCTCCCGCGCTAACCTACTGCGGCCACATGTTCGACGACACCTCTCTGGCGCCCGAAGTTTACGGGACGCTGGAAAACGGGATCGCATCGGCGCTTGAGCGTTTGCGGCCTTGTGCGGTCTTCGGCGCGCTCGCGGCCGGGACTGATCTCATGGTCGCGGAAGCCGCGCTTGCGCGAGGCGCTGAGTTGCATGTGGTTTTGCCCATGCAGGAGGACGCATTTATCACGCGATCCGTGGCAGCCTTCGGGGCGGGATGGGGCGCCCGCTACGACGCTTGTAAAGCGCGCGCGGCAACGTTTCGCTTGGCGAGCCAAGATACGGTTTCAGGCGATGACGCTGCTTTCGCTTTCTGCTCCGAATACGCGATGGGTCTCGCGATACGCCATGCGGAAATCTTGCGAACGCGCGCGTGGCAGCTTGCGGTTTGGGACGGACAACATGGCGCCGGCCTTGCGGGGACGTCGGCCGACGTTCAACGGTGGGCGGCAACGGGACGCCCGCAGCAGATCGTCTCGTTCCCGCCACGTGCCTCCACTAACGCTACGCCCGGCGCGACCGTGTCACAGACCGCCCGCCGCCTGAAGACAATGCTGTTTGGCGACGTGCGCGGATTTTCGCGCCTGGACGAAGGAGACATTACGCCATTCGTCGATCGCATCATGGCGCCACTCGCTGCGGCTTTACGTGCCGCCGATGTGCCCGTCGACAGTGTCGCTACCTGGGGCGACGGTATTCACGTGGTTCTTCCGTCAGTTACGGCCGCTGCCACGGCGGCGCTCGCGCTTCAGGAAGCTTTCGCGGGCATTGACCTTGCCACTGCGGGCCTTCCCCTTCACCTGGCTCTACGAATCGGCGGTCACTTGGGGCCGGTCGCTGAACTTAACGATCCATTCCTGAACAAGCGGGGCTTCTTCGGGACGCATATCACGATCGCGGCACGGATTGAGCCCGTGGCCGTGCCCGGCACGGTGTATGTGAGTGAACCGTTCGCGGCCATCCTTGCACTAGAGGCGCCGGCGCGGTTCAGCACCGATTACGTGGGGCAAACCGCGCTGCCCAAACAGTTCGGAACGATGCGGCTGTTCGCCCTGCGCGCCGCAGAGTCGCTGGACTAAGTCGGCCGAGAACGGAAAGCGAAAACCGACGCTGCGCTATTCGCGCGCGCTTTGGGTCGCGGGCGGCGCTGTGCCAACGGCGGCCACGGGTTTGTCCGGGTGGATGATATATGTGCGCGCGAACTGGACATCCATCGAGGCCGAGATAGCGGTGTTGTGGCCCTCCTCGTCGGGGTGGGCATCGGCGAGTTTATTCATCAGGCGCCACAGTGACGGCGAAGACACCTGGCCGTAGTTCTGGTGATGTGTCGCCCAGCCTGTATTGAGTTGCAGATACCAGGTCCACACATCGGCATAGCCGCCGATATGACCCTCTGCATAATCAGCGGTCAGCTTCAGGCGGAAGCGCGCGTCCTTAATCAGGTGCACGCCCGTTGAGTCGAAAGCGATGGTCAGTGGAAGGCGCAGATCGGCGGTTTGTGTGGTCAGAACGCCATCCTCGATCTTGCCCTTAAAAGTGCTGATGAATTCTTTGCCGAAGCGCGCGTCGATCCGCTGCGTGCCCCCTGGCAGGAAGTTGGCGCCCGACGCATCGTTGAGCAGGTTATCCTTGCCGCGGTAGGTCGTGACCGTCACATCGGGATCGTTCACCAGATCGTCGACCTCGGTGAGTTCGATGAGCGTACGGTTGAAGTTATTGCGGCGCACCGCATTGCCTTCAAAGAATGTCATATAAGGCTGCGGGTTGTTGTAGCCGGCAAGACAGCCGATGGCGCGGTAGAGCTGGTTGTCGATGCCTTTCTCGCCGTCCGGGCTGGTGAAATCGTCGGCATCAATCTTGCCGTCAAGGTTCAGGCCCTTGCCGATCTTACCCTTCACTTCGTGATAGCCGTACGGCTCGGGCGTGAGTGTGGGATGCCAGGTTTCGCTTTCCCATTTCAGCTGGGTGTCGAGGACCGTTTGCCCGGGCACGTTCTCGGGATGGAGCAGCTTGAAGTGTTCGCGCTCGCCGTCGTTCACGCCCTCGGGACATTCCTGCTTGGCGCCCGGGGTCCGGTGGATCGACCATTCGCGCAGCGTCATGACATAGCCGATAGAACGGTTGGTGATGCCCGCCTTGGCCGTCTGATCGGCCGCAAAGCCCGGGCTGCCAATCGCGCCCAGGGAAAGGGAGGCAATAACTAAACCGAGACGGAATTCCATAGGCTTCTCCAAACGAGGCGTGTCCAATCTAAAAGATCGGAAGGCGCGCGCATATTGTATATCTTTGCGTGCCGGGGCGGGAGCCGTCGCACACCAAATGCCTGCGTTCTTTTTTAGGATATCTAAAAATAGGCATTCCAAGGTGTTAGAGTTCCCGGGGGCTCGGTTATCGTGACGGGAGCTGATGAAGGCCCTGTCGAATATGGAAACGAAGCGATGAAGCGTGTGGGAACGGCCCTGGCCATTATCGGGGCGATGGCGATGGCGAGCGGCGCGGCTTCCGCGCAGACGGGTAAGTACCGTCCACCGGTTGATAAGGTCGAGGCGTTCGTCGCCGAGCCTATGCCGCCGGGCTTTGGCGTGCAGCATACCGACGTCGATGGACCGGTGTTCACGGATCCCCGCGGCATGACCCTTTATCGTTGGCCACTGAACAATCTGCGCAACGGCAATGCCGGCGACCGCAAAGACAAAGCGCCTGAGTGCGGCGACGAAAAGCAAACCGTCACCACGGGCCTCATGAGCCCGTATCCAGGTGGACTTATTCTTCCCGATCTTGAGACGCGTCCGGCTTGCACGCAGGCGTGGCCGCCGGTGTTCGCCGCCGACGATGCCAAGCCGGTCGGCCGGTGGGGCATCGTGGAACGCAACGGCGGGAAGAAGCAGTGGACCTACGAGGGCCTGCCGATTTACACCTCCGCGCTCGACACAAAACCCGGCCACGTCATCGGATCGTCACGCCGCTGGAACCGCGGTGACTCGGGCTCGCACCGCGAGGTTATCGGTCCCGCGCCCGATGCGCCGCCGGCCTTTGTTGTGCGCACCGTGGCCACGGGCCGCATGCTCACCACCGACACCGGATTTTCCGTTTACGCCTCGGAAGGCGATGGGCCGAATAAGTCCAATTGCGTCGCGGCCTGTTTGAAGGAGTGGCGCCCGGTGGCCGCGCCGCAAGCGGCACAGGCGCGCGGTGACTGGGGCATCATCGAACGTTCCCCGGGGATCAAGCAGTGGACCTTCCGCGGCAGGCCACTTTACACGCGCATCTTTGAAACGCGCAGCCGCAGCCTCGAGGGCAGCGACGTTCCGGGCTGGCACAATGTCTTCACCCAGGAAAATCCGAAGATGCCCGCCGAATTCACCATTCAAGATACGCGCGTGGGCGAGATCATCGCCGACAAGAACGGGAAGTCGATTTACCTCTACCGGTGTGGCGACGATGCGCAGGACCAGCTCGCCTGCGATCATCCCTCCACCACACAGGCCTATCGCATGGCGGTGTGCGGCGGCGGTGATCCTGATCGCTGCCTGAAGTCGTTCCCTTACGTGTTGGCTGCGGCGAACGCAAAATCGGACAGCCTGATCTGGGCGACGATGTATATCGACCCCAAGACGGGGAAGCCGGCCAAAGCCGATCAACCCGGCGCGCTTCATGTGTGGACGTACCGCGAACGGCCAATCTACACGCACGGCCTCGACCTCGCGCCGGGTGACATGAACGCCGACGGTTGGGGCGAGTTCAACGGCAAGCGCAACGGCTACAAGGGCTTCTTTGTCCGCGACGACTATCTCGGCAACGCGAACTGACGGCTAAAGATTAGCCCCCC
>CANJEU010000250.1 GCA_947473445.1 Fidelibacterota bacterium
ACGATCAGGCCAACAGCATCATCTCCTTCGTCCGCTACGGCGCGGACCGCGCAAGTTTCCTCGTTATTGTGTGTAACTTTACGCCCGTCGTTCATTATGGATTCCGTGTCGGTGTGCCGCACGAAGGGCGCTATCGCCAGATATTCAATTCCGACTCTGTTCGTTACGCGGGAAGCGATATCGGCAACGACAGTGAGTTGATTGCGGATGATCATACCTGGAACGCCGCTGACCATTCGCTCTCGCTCACGCTTCCCGCCTTTGCCACTCTGATCCTGAAACCCCGATAAATGACGGTTATGGCCGGTATTGATGTCGGTGCAGCCGAGCCTTTAGGGGCGACGTGGGATGGGCGCGGCATAAACTTCGCCTTGTTTTCCGCCAATGGCGAGCGCGTCGAACTTTGTCTGTTTGATGAGGGCGGCGCGCGCGAGGTCTGCCGGCTGCCGCTGCCCGGCAGAACGGGCGATATATGGCACGGCTATCTCGCGGACGCGCTGCCGGGCCTTGTCTACGGCTATCGCGTCCACGGACCATACGCGCCGGAGCGGGGCCATCGCTTCAATGCGAATAAACTCCTGCTCGACCCTTATGCGCGCGAAATTACCGCGCCTTTTCGCTGGAACCGCGCCAACTTCGCCTATGACGTGGAGAGTGCGCACGGCGATGGCGCATTCGACGCAACCGCCGTCAAAGGTGTGTACGCCTGCGGAGTACCTGAAGCAGATACTTTGCGCGCCGGGACGGTGAAAGATGCAAGTCACCGTCCCGCTGCGCTCGCGCGAAAGGGCTTTCGCGCGAACCATGGCCGACATCTTGCTATCGAACATGCCCGACGAATGGTGCTCATTCTCGAAAAATAGCGCGTACATACGTTTTTCTTTTTCTGATTGTCCTGCGGAAAAAATGCGCGTGCGCGCAAATAGTTCCTGGACGCTATGCCAATGCGCTGGAAGAGAACCAATGCAATTTATGGCGCCCTAACAATGCAACGTCGAACGACCGACCGAACTGCGACGCGATAGCCGAATCGCTGACATTGAGGCCGCCGGTGTATGCGCCATAGGACGGCAAAATGACGCGGTGTGCGTCATATACAAAACAAGGACGTGTCACGGCCTTGCCGCGCGCGAGAACGGTGGCTTTGGGGTGAAAGTGGCCCGAGATCTCGGCGCGGGCAGATTCCGCGCGCGCCTCGTGCCGGAAGATGATTGGGCCGAATGCGGCCTCCCCGGCCACCAGCCCGCCCAGTGAATGAGGAATTTCGCGGTCGTGATTGCCCGTCACCCAAATCCACTCGCGTCCGGCCATCAGCGCGCGGAGCAGCGCCGAAGACGTTGACGGCATGTGCAGGGCTGCGATCGGGTCGTGAAAGCTGTCGCCGAGGCAAATAACCCGCGCGGGCTTTTCGCGGGCGAGCAGTTCGCCGAGCGTGTGAAGCGTCGCAACGGTATCGTAGGGCGGCAGCGGCTGACCGCGCCGCGTAAAACTTGCCGCCTTTTCGAAATGAAGGTCCGCAACGATCACGGTGCGCTCATCGTCCCAGATGAGCGCGCCCGAAAGATCGGGACGAAGCTTGATTCCGCTCAGTGTGATCGTGGTCAAAGAAATCCTTGGGATGGAGGCGTTTCGGCTTCACGGACGCTGAACTCAAACAACTCGACAAATGGATCCGCGATAACACCACCGAACGCTTCGGGCCTGTGCGCGCCGTGAAGCCTCAACTGGTGCTCGAGGTTGCTTTCGACGGTGTCCAGCGTTCCGGTCGCCATAAATCCGGCCTCGCCTTACGCTTTCCGCGCGTCTCGTGCATCCGCTGGGATAAACCCGCTGGCGAGGCGGACAAGCTCGAAACGGTCGAAAAATTGATCGCATGACCGAGATGCGAACCGGCAAAGCCATTTAATCGTACTGCGTGCAGACGCGCCTTCATAGTTCGCGCGCGGCGGAACTTCCCGCAGCGCGGCGCGTTCCTTCAGCACTCATCCTCGGGACACGCATGAATCCTCCAAACGCCATTCGGCATTGGTGGCTGTCGGTTGCCACTCTTGGACTGATTCTCACGCTCTATACTCCGTCGGTGACGCGCTCGTTTCATGATGGGACCAGTTGGTCCGTCAGCGATCTTCATATCAACTACGCCGCGGGTTTTGTCCGTCGTGGTTTGTTGGGTGAGGTGGCCTATTGGGCGCGGGACCTGCTCGGCATTTCGACAGGCACTCTTTTTCCCACGCTGTTCCTGATCCTGACGGCGATTCAGGCCGCATTGCTCGCGGCCCTGGCCTCGCCGCTTCGCGCGCGGCCTGCGCTTTTCATCACGGTGATGCTGGCGCCGGCCCTCATCCTATTCGCTGCGTATGACTACGGCGGTTATCTGCGCAAAGAGGCCGTGATTACCATCGGTCTCTTCGCGCATGCGATCCTCGTGCGTCAGGTGCTCAGCGCAAAGATGGCGCCTGCGCGCTATAACGTGATCCTATTCGCCGCCATTTCACCCTACCTCGCGCTCTCCACCATCATCCACGAGAACCAGGTAGTATTTCTGCCCGCCCACGCGCTGTTGATCTATATGGCCCATGGCTATCCGCGCCCGTTTGCGCCTCTCGCGCGCCACGTGATACGCGCGCAATTGCCGGCCCTGTTACCGACGGTAGCATGCTTCGGTGCAGCCCTTCTCTATCAGGGTGATGCAAGCAGTGCCGCGGTGATCTGTGCGTCGTGGCGCGACCGGGCCGCGACCGCTTGCGACGCCATGAGGGCGCTTGGATGGCGCTATGATCAAGTCTGGTACTATGTGATGCAGGTTGTAACGACGCCGGTGCCGATGGGAATCTTCATCGCGACCTTTGCCCTCGCTTTGATCCCACCTCTGATCGTGTGGCGTGTTTCGCCGCGCGAAGATCATCCGTCTCTATCGCTCCTTCTCGCCGCGATGCTTCCGACCGTCGGTTTATTTTTCTTGGGCTGGGACTGGGGCCGGTGGATTCACATGATTAGCGTTGCCCTGATTGCTTTGCTGCTCGCGGGTTGCAGGCGCTTGCCGGAACCAGAGCCGAGCCCGCGTTTTGCCAGGATTGGCTTGATGGCCGCCGCGCTTATCTACGTCGCGACATGGCGCGTGAACGTCTGCTGTTTGCCCACGTCGCTCAGCGGAGGGCTTTTCCAGACCGCCGGCACGATCCTCGCGACTCCGTAAACCCAGCCAGCGACTACACATTTATTGAGTTTTTATGGGGCTAGCGGCCCCGCTGCGCTGCGGCGTAAGCTTCGTGCGTCCGGCCGCACTCCAGGGTTCAAGGGGCGGCCAAAGGGGGACATCGACCACGACGAATTCATCAGGGGGACTACCGCCGTGACCAGCCACGCCGCCCGCTTTGTGTCCATTGTCGCGCTCACAGCTGCGCTTCTTGCTTCCGCGCCGGAAGCTTCCGCAAGACCCGTCGAATTCGACCAGGCGACGATCGGCGAACTCGCCGCCGCCATGAAGGCGGGCACGCTGACGGCTGAAAAACTCACGCAACTATGCCTCGATCGGATCGCGGCCTACGATCGCGCCGGCCCGAAGCTGCATGCGGTTATCGCGCTAAATCCGAAGGCGCTGGAAATTGCCCGCGCGCTCGACGCCGAGCGTAAGGCCGGTAAGGTGAGAGGTCCCTTGCATGGCATTCCCGTAGTTCTGAAGGACAATTTCGACACCGTCGATATGCCCACGACCGGGGGCTCGGTGCTGCTGGAAGGCAATATGGCGCCGGACGACGCCAACATGGTCAAGCGCCTGCGCGACGCGGGTGCGATCATTCTCGCCAAGGTGAACCTCGGCGAGTTCGCCAATGGCATGCAAAGCTCGATGGGAGGACAGTCTCTCAATCCGCACGATCTTACACGCACACCGTCGGGCTCGTCGGGCGGAACGGGTGTGTCCATCGCCGCTGGTTTCGCACCTCTGGGCCTTGGTACGGACACCGGCGGCTCGATCCGCGGGCCGTCGAGCGTCAACGGCATCGTCGGTCTGAAACCGACCCACGGCTTGCTCAGCCACGATGGCATCATCCCGCTCGCGCTCACGCTCGACATGGGCGGACCCATGGCACGCAGCGTTTACGATATCGCCGTCTCGCTCGGGCCTATGACCGGTCTTGACCCGGCCGACCCCTACACC
>CANJEU010000251.1 GCA_947473445.1 Fidelibacterota bacterium
CTCGGCGGCGCCAATCACGGCTGGCTCGACGCCAAACATCATTTCTCGTTCGCCGACTATCACGATCCCGATCGCACGCACTGGGGCAACCTGCGCGTCTGGAACGATGACACCATCGCGCCGGGCACGGGGTTTCCGCCGCATCCTCATCGGGACATGGAAATCATCACCTATGTCCGCGAAGGCGCAATCACGCACCAAGACAGCCTGGGCAATAAGGGAAGAACCGAAGCGGGCGACGTGCAGGTGATGAGCGCCGGCACCGGCATTCGCCACTCCGAATACAATCTGGAAAACGTCACGACCAAAATCTTCCAGATCTGGATTCTGCCCACGCGCGCCGGCGAAGCCCCTCGCTGGGGCGCCAAGCCCTTCCCCAAGGGCGAGCGCACGGGCCAATTCGTGACGCTGGCTTCGGGATACGAGAACGACAACGACGCGCTGCCTATCCGCACGGATGCGCGCATCGTCGGGGCCACTTTGCGCAAGGGCGAAGTGGCCGAGTATCGCCTCGGCAAGGATCGCCGTGGCTATCTCGTGCCGGCCACCGGGGCGGTACAGATCGACGACGTGCGCGTGAATGCGCGCGACGGTGTCGCGATGAGCGATCTTGATGTCCTGCGCGTCACGGCGCTCGAGGATAGTGAAATCGTCCTCGTCGATGCGGCATGATCAATGCGGCCGGCAGGGTGTTGCCCTGCCGGCATTCGACAGGCCACGCCTCACCGCGCGCGGCGGCTTGCGCCGCGCGCATCTTTGATGGTCTTCTCCCGCGAACTTCGTTCCTACCGGCAGATCATCTATGACCTTTACATCCTCCTTCGGCGTTTTCGGCGCGCCACACCCCGACCTTGCGGATATCCCCGCGGGCGCGCGGCAATTCTCCCCGCTCGTTCCCGGCGCCGGCGCGCTTGAGGATGTAAGCCCCGCGAGCCTCACAGGCTTTATCGTCGCCGCACCGCCCGGCACGCTCGAGCGGCGTTATGTCCTCGCCTTGGCCATGCGCGCCCTGCAAGCCGGTGCGCCCCTCACCGTCATGGCGCCGAAGGAAAAGGGCGGCAACCGTATCGCCAAGGAACTCGCAGCTTTCGGTTGCGCTGTTGAAGCCTCCAGCGGCCGTCACCAGCGCATCTGTGTTACCGCGCGGCCGGCCCAGCTCGGCGAAGCGGTTGATGAGGCGCTCAAGGCCGGCGGCCCTCAACGCGTCGAAGCGCTGGGTCTGTGGAGTCAGCCCGGCATCTTCAGCTGGGATCGCATCGATCCGGGCAGCGCGCTGTTGCTGTCGGTGCTGCCAGCCTTCAGCGGACGCGGCGCCGATCTTGGTTGCGGCATCGGCCTCCTTGCGCGCGCCGTGCTCGCAAATCCTACGGTCACGCAGCTTGCGCTGATCGACATCGACCGGCGCGCCATCACGGCCGCCCGGCATAATATTGAAGACGCCCGCATCGCCTTCCACTGGGCCGATGCGCGCAAAATTCAAGCGGCGGCTCTGGATTTCATCGTCATGAATCCGCCGTTTCATGAAGACGGCGTCGAGGATAAGGCGCTTGGCCAAGCCTTCGTGCAGCGCGCTCAGCAGATGCTGCGCGACGGTGGCGTCCTGTGGCTCGTCGCGAACCGCCATCTGCCTTATGAAGCGCTCCTCGCCGGATCCTTCTCGTCGGTGACACTGCGCGCCGATGGCAATGGCTTCAAAGTCTACGAGGCGACCAAGTGAGCAAGGCCACCACATGAGCAATACCGCGCGGCTCGACCGCCTGCTCGCCAACATGGGCTACGGCTCGCGCAACGAGATTCATGAGCTCGTCCGCCGTGAGATGGTCGTGCTCGATGGCGCGCCGTTGGACGACGCCAGCGCTCGCATCAAGCTCGCGGCCGATCTGCCCGCGCGCATGACCATCGGCGGCGAGCCGCTCGATCCCCTGCAGGGGCTCGCGCTCATGCTGCACAAGCCCCTGGGTGTCACCTGTTCGCACAAGGAGTCGGGCCCGCTCATCTACAGCTTGCTGCCGGCCCGCTGGCGCCGGCGCGAACCGGCCATCTCCACCATCGGGCGCCTCGACAAGGAAACCTCAGGTCTCATCCTGCTCACCGACGACGGCGCGCTCCTCCACCGGATCATTTCGCCTAAGCATCACGTCACCAAACATTACGTGGCAACCCTCGCCCGGCCGCTGCGCGGGGATGAAGCGGGCATTTTCGCCGCCGGCACATTGATGCTCGAAGGCGAGGATAAACCGCTCGCCCCGGCGGTGATGGAGGCGCTCGGGCCCACCTCCGCGCGGGTCACCGTCACCGAAGGCCGCTACCATCAAGTGCGGCGGATGTTCGCGGCTGTGGGCAATCACGTCGACGCCCTGCACCGCGACCGCATTGGCACCCTCGCGCTCCCGGCGGACCTCAATCCGGGCGAATTCCGTGCCCTAACCGCGGCTGACATCACTGCCGTCTTCAGTTAATAGCAGGCTATATAGCAAGCTTTGTTGTGCGGCGGCCTGCAAACATGTTTAGCCGCCCGCGGCGCGTACCGTTTCAGATAGGCTTAAGTGGCGATCGGCGTATACTTTCCGCCGACTTGGCACACCTCCTGGCAAAGAGGAACCGCGCGATGGACTTCTCAAGACGTCGGACCCTTCAAGGCATGCTTGGCGGCAGCGCTGTTACGGTCGGCCTTCCGCTGCTCAACGCCTTCCTCAACGGAAACGCCACGGCCATGGCCGACGGCACGCCGATGCCGGTGCGCTTCGGTACCTGGTATTGGCACCTCGGCATGCAGCGCGACATCTTCGTACCCAGTAAGGTCGGCGCCAACTACGACCTCAAGGAAGAATCGGCGCCCTTTAAGCCCATCCAGCAGCACATGAACGTGCTGACGAATTTCACCGCGTTCCGCGATGATTGCCCGCTGCTCTGCCACACCTCGGGCTGGATCATCAGCCGCTCAGGGATCGCGCCCAAAGCCAACGGTGACAATCCCGGCGAGACCCTCGACATCACGATCTCCAACCAGATCGGCCGCACCACGCGTTTCAAAACGCTCACCGCCACGGCCACGGGCGATGTGCGCGACACGCATTCCTACGAAAATCAGACCACCGAAACGGTGCCTGAATTCTCGCCCATCGCCTTCTATCAGCGCGTCTTCGGTCCCGACTTCCAGGATCCGAACGCGAAGGACTTCAAGCCGAACCCGCAGATTATGGTGCGCAAAAGCGTGCTCTCGGGCGTGATGGACGATGTGAAGAAGGTCAACCAGAGGGTCGGCGCGGAAGATAAGGCCCGTCTCGACCAATACTTCACAGGCCTGCGTCACCTCGAGCGGCAGTTCGACCAGCAGCTCACCAAACCCACCCCGATCGCGTCTTGTGTGGCGCCCAAAGCGCTCGACAAGGAAACCGCGCCGGGCGGGGAATCCTCGCTCATCACCGCGCGCCACAAGCTCATGACCGATCTGATGGTCATGGCGGTCGCCTGCGATCAGACGCGCGTCTTCAATATGAGCTACGCCGGCGCCAATACCACCAAGCCCGGCTACGAAAAGCCGCACCACACCTGCACCCACGAAGAACGCCTCGACGAGAAGCTGGGCTACCAGATCAATGCGTCCTGGTTCACGCGCCGCTCGTTCGAAAACTGGGCGTACTTTGTTGAAGCCTTTACCAAAGTGAAGGAAGGCGACGGCACGCTGCTCGACAACGTGTTCATCATGGCCGACACCGATGTCGGTTATGCGCGCGTCCACTCGCTCGACGGCTACACAGCCATGACCGCCGGCCGCGCGGGCGGAAAGGTGAAAACCGGCCTGCATGTGGCCGGCAACGGCAGCACCGTCTGCCGCCTGGGCTATACCGCGCTCAAGCTCATGGGGTGCGATGTGAACACCTGGGGCACCAAAAGCAACGCCAACTCCAGCGCCATCAGCGAAATTCTGGCGTAAACACACCGGGCGTCGGTCGACGCTGCATCTTTTCCGGCAAGCGGCGGGCGTGGCCACCACGCCCGCCGTTTTCCTTTGCGCCGGCGTGGGAGCGCAGGTTCACTTTCGAATGGTTCGAGACGGCAAGGCCGCCGCGCCTCTCAGCCTCCTGCATCGTGCATCGCAGCAAGCGCGCGCTGCTGCGCATCATGTGTCTCCCGCGCTACACCGC
>CANJEU010000252.1 GCA_947473445.1 Fidelibacterota bacterium
GCAGTTGGTCGAACGGATCGCAACGGGCTGGTAGGCGCCTCTAGAGGGCGTTGAAGTAGGTTGAATCGCCAACCCGCTCTAGATTCGTGAAGTGTCGCGTGTTCGGACGGATAACCGGGATCCACTTTTCCTGCACGCGCTTTAGCCCTTCTGCGCGTTGCGAATCTTGGCGTACTCGTGTTCGAGCACGCCGTAAATCACCGTGCTCCACCACTTGCCGCGCGCGAAACTGACTTCGCGCAAGAGGCCTTCGCGGGCCATGCCGGCTTTCTGCATGATGCGCATCGCGCCTTTGTTCTCGGCGCTGCATTGACCGCTGATGCGATGCAGCTTCAGCTGGGAAAACCCGGCCTCGAGAATCGCCGCGGTGATTTCGCTGCCATAGCCCTGTTTCCAGAATCGCGGCGCGACGCCGAACCCAAGTTCGCCCTGGCGGTCGTTGGGGTTGGTGATTTTCAGTACCGCTTCGCCCACCACTTCACCGGTGTCCTTGCGTGTCGCTGCAAGAAAGTACGCAAGGCGCGGCGTGGTCGCCTGTTCGTTCACGACCCACTTGATCAGCGTATCGATCTGCTGGCCCGTAGGCGGTTCGTTGCGCTGGAACTGCCAGTAGGCGGCGTCATTCACATAACCAAACACCGTCGGCGCATCGCCCACGACATAGTCGCGGATATGCAGCCGGCGCGTGGTCATGGGCAGCGTGAGCGCGTGAACGTTTGCCATCGCGGAATCGTACCCGTGAAACCGCTTGAGGGCTAGCGCGCGAGATACTTCCCGATGAAGTCTTCGATCTCGGGGACGGAAAGACCTTTGGCCTTCAGCTCGGCGCGGATGCCGCGCACGTCGACGTTGGCGTAATTGTGGGTCGCCGCCGGCCGCTGCGCGGACGCATCGACGATGCGGAAATCAAAATCGCGCGCCTGGCTTTTGAAGACTTCGTAGTGCAGCACCTGATCGACTTCATTGTTGGGCGTGAAGGTCAAGATGGTGGGGCGCAGATCGTAAAGTTCGGCCGGCTGAACGTCGCAGGCGGCCGCGATGATGAGCTCGTCGCCCACCTGGCAGGTGCGTGCGGCGGCGCCGTTCAAGATGCAGCAGCGCGAGCCGGGCTCGCCGTAGATCACGTAGGTGGTGATGCGCGCGCCGGAATTCTTGTTCCAGATTTCGACGAACTCGCACGGATAAAGCCCCGCCAGGGCGCCCTGTTCAGGGTCGAGGGTGATGGAGCCGTGGTAGTGCAGATCGGCGCCCGTCACGCGAATCCCGTGGAGTTTGGCGCGGATAACTTTGACCATTCTCAGTACCTTTAAGCCGCCAACGAACAGAAGTGTGCGGTGCAAAATCGCGGCCGAACCATAGACATTCTTCTCGGTGGGTAAAGGCGCATGCTCACTTGCTTCAGCATAGCAGCCCTTTTAAAGTCGAATGCCGAGCGGAACATACGATGAACATCCCAGGCTTGTCCGATCTCCTTGGAGCGACCTACGGTGGAGGAACCGAGATCAATCTCGGCGCCGACGCGCGTGGCCCTTTGCGTTCGCAGGTGCGGCCCCCGCCGCAAGTCGTTACGGCCGCGGTCACGCGTGGTGTATGCCGGTGGCTGGGCGACATGGGCTTTTCAACGCTGGTCGAGTTCAAGCTGGGCAATGGTCGTCGCGCCGATGTGGTCGGCCTGAACGAAGCGGGCACCATCTTGATGGTCGAAGTCAAAAGTACGCCCGAGGATTTCCGCGGTGACGCCAAGTGGCTGGAGTACGTGCCGTACTGCGACGCCTTCTCCTTCGCTGTGCCGCCGCACTTTCCCTGGCAGATCTTGCCGGAGAATGTTGGCGTGGTGATGGCCGATGCCCATACCGCCGCCATCATGCGGCCGGCCCCGCAGCATCCGCTGCACGCCTCACGCCGCAAAGCGCTGACGTTGCGATTTGCGCTGTCCGCCGGACAGCGGCTTGCGAGTGTTGTGGATCCGCGCGTCTAACCGCAGTACAAGCCGATGATGCGCCGCTGATCGTCCAGCTCGACGTTGACGCGGGCCGCGCTGAATTCCTTTGTGATAATCGCGCGCGGCGGAAGGATGCGGTAGGGCGGCGTCAGATTTTCCTCGCGCAGATATTGTCCGCTCGGCGGCGTGTCCTGACCGCGGGCGACGAAATACATACCGAGCGCGGGCACGAGCACATGACCCCGGCACTGCACCAGCATCTCGGGCACCACCGGCTGGCGGATCACCGGCGGCGCGACCGGCGCAGGCACCATTCCATTGTCGCGGACATAAGGGTAGCCGCCCCGGCTTGGGCCGCCGCCACAGCCGGCAAGCAGCGCAAGCGCGAGGGCGCTAAGTGTGAGACGACCAATGATCATGAAAGCGACTCACTCATGAAAGCGATGTGGCCCGTCAACGCGGGGCCCCCTTTAAGGCGGTGATGGTGGCCGTTGTGGAGAACGTCGGTATCAGCTCGGCCAGCACCACGCGTCCGCCATAGCTTTCCACGAAGTCGCCTCCGACCACGGTGGCGCGATTATAGTCCGCGCCCTTCACCAGCACATCTGGCCGTAAGGCTTCGATCAAAGCAAGGGGCGTGTCTTCGCTGAAGATCGTCACGAGATCCGCCGACGCGAGCGAGGCCATGACGGCGGCGCGCGCGGCTTCGGTTTGCACCGGCCGGCTGTCGCCTTTCAAACGCTTGACCGAGGCGTCGCTGTTGAGCGCCACCACCAGCCGGTCGCAGGCCGCGCGCGCTTGGCGCAGCAGCGAGACGTGACCGGGATGCAGAAGATCGAAGCAGCCGTTAGTGAAACCTATTTTCAGGCCTGCCCTGCGCCAAGCCGATACGCGCATGACGGCTTCGGCGCGCTCGGCGACTTTCATCTCGACGCTGGCCAGCCCCTGCTGGCGCAGCGCCACAAGGATATCTTGAACATTCGCCACCGCCGTGCCGTGACGGCCGACGACTACACCGGCGGCGACGGTGGCAAGCTGCATCGCCACCGGCAGGGACGCATTGCAGGCCAGCGCGAGGGTCAGCGCCGCGGCAACCGTATCCCCCGCTCCGGTGACGTCGGCGACTTCGCGCGTTTGCGCGGCCTGGTGATGAACGACGCCTTCAATAGTGATGAGCGTCATGCCTTCGCCAGACCGGGTAACGAGCACCGCGCCCACGCCGATCTGACGGCAGAGACCGAGCGCCGCGGTCACGACATTCTCGGTGGTGTCGACCGGAAGGCCGGTGGCTTCGGCAAGTTCGGCGCGGTTCGGGGTCAGCACGCTTGCGCCCTTGTAGCGGCCGTAGTCGGCGCCCTTGGGATCGACGATGACCGGTTTGCCTTGCGCCCGCGCGGCGGTGATCACCGCTTGAGCAATGTCGCCCGCCAGGACGCCCTTACCATAGTCGGAAATAATGACGGCCTCGGCCCGCAGGAGTTCCGAGGTCACCGCGCGCATGACATCGGCGGCATCGTCGGGCCCGAGCGCGGCGCGGGTTTCACGGTCCGCCCGCAGCAGGTGATGCCCGTCCAAACTGAAGAACCGGTTCTTGATGGTGGTTTCGCGATGGCGCGAGACGCGCAGATAAGGTTCGACCGGCAAACGAGCGAGAAGATTGCTCACCTCGCGGCCGGCCGCATCGTCGCCGATGGCCGCGACAAAGGCGCAAGACGCCCCGAGCGCGGCAAGATTGCGCACCACGTTTCCCGCCCCGCCGAGTTCACTGGCCTCGCGGGTGATGCGCACCACCGGGACCGGCGCTTCGGGCGAGATGCGCTTCACTTCGCCGTATATGGAGCGGTCGACCATGACATCGCCCACGCACAGGATGCGCCGGTTCTCGAATTTGGCGAGCACCAGCGTGAGGGCGGCGAGGTCGTCCAGGGCGGGATCGGAGGCGGTGGTCATGGTAAGAAAGAGTCCCGCAGATGAAAGGTCTGTTCTCCCACCTTCGCGAGAGATGGGGCATATGATAATTGAGGCCGTCGCGGGAGACGATGGCGAGCCCGGGTTGCGACCGTGGGCTTGGCGTCCGGCCTGAAAAAGATATTTGTTAATCTTTTCCAAATGGTTACCGTGCACCATTAGTGGAAATTGGCTTAGAGTCGTGTCAGGTGTTGGAACGCTCCCCAAAGGGCTGATCTAACGGCGCGGCAGGGC
>CANJEU010000253.1 GCA_947473445.1 Fidelibacterota bacterium
CGCGATGTGACTCAGCCGACCCTGCCGCTCGCAAGCACCACCAGCAGTCCGTGGCTCTATAACGGCACCGTCACATTCTTCGCGACGAATAAACTCGCCCTCTACAGTAGCTTCACCCGTGGGCTCGAGGAGTCCGGCATCGCGCCGGAGAATGCGGTCAACCGCGGCGAGGCGCTGCCCGCCAGCCTGACGAAACAGATCGACGGCGGGATCCGCTACCGCGTCACGTCGGGGCTGACGCTGCTTGCCGGCGTATTCGAAGTCAGCAAACCTTATTTCGATCGCGATCCGGCAAATCTTTTCACCGCCGTCGGCGATATCCGCCACCGCGGGATCGAGATTTCACTTGCCGGTCAGCCGGTGCCCAGCCTCACCGTGGTGGCGGGTGTGATGTTGCTGCAGCCGCGCATTTCCGGCTCCACGGTCGACCGCGGCCTCATCGGCGCGGTGCCGCCCGGCCGCACCCCGCAGCTGATCCGCTTCAACGCCGACTATGCCCCGCCTTCGTGGGGTGGCCTGTCGCTTGAAACCCAAATCGAACATCGTGGCGCAAGCTTCGCCAACCGCGTCAACACGTTCAAGGTGGAAGCGGCCACGCTGGTCGATGTCGGCACGCGCTACAAGTTCAAGGCCTTCGGCACGTCCTCGTCCTTGCGCCTGCAAGTCCAGAACCTCACCAATGCCTACGGCTGGCAGGTGACCGGTTCTTCCGGCTCCTTCGCCTACGAAGGCTCGCGCCGCTTTGCCGCCCGCCTCGCGGTGGACTTCTAAACGGCGCGCGTTCGAAGGCGATTAGCCGACGCGGACGTCGGACAGCGAGCCCAAGACTCCGAAGGCCCGCAACAGCCACAGCACCACGGCGATCACGACGACCACGTTCAGAATGGTCTTAATCTTCGAGTCCATCGGGATGTAGGTGTTCACCAGCCACAACAGGACACCGACCACGATCAGCGTAATAACGAGACTCACAAGAGACATAACAATCCGCCTTTCTTCATATTCTGCGTGCGCGTCAAGCGCGCGGCTGAATATGTAATGCGCGACAGCGTTGTAGGTTGCGGTCGGCGCGGCAGATCTCTTGTCAGGACTTGCCCTGACGGCGGCGGGGCCCCGGCGCCGCCGCGCCGGAGCCCCTTGCGCCGCTTAGGCGCCCGCCTTCATGGCTTTTCCGGAAATCTGCACACCCAAGCCCTCCGGGTCGGGGACGTGGAAACTATTTTCGGTATCCGGGCGCGGCGTGAAGCCGCGGCGCTTCAGTTCGGCTTCCACCGCATCTTTGTCCCAATTGTCGATCGTGTAGGCAATGTGGTCGACAGGCGGGCGCTTATCGTCGGCCGCGCGATTGCGCAGCACCAGGAAGGATTCGCCGAACGCAAGCTGGCAGCTCTTTCCGTCGTCTTTCAAAACCTTCATGCCCAGCAGCTCTGCGTAAAAGTCGCGCACCTTCGTGTAATCTTTGACGCCGTAGGCGATATGGTTGACCCCGACGGCGCCAAGGTTCTTGCCCGGCGCGGCCGCCAGCGCCGGCGCGCCGGCAACCGAGGCCGCGGTAATCGCAAGGCTTTGAATGAGATGCCGGCGGCTCAACTTTCCCTGCTCAAAGTCGGACACAAGATTGGCGATGATTTTTTCCATGATTCCCTCCCAAGAACGGCGAGCTCGACCTCCAAACCCGCGCCCCGCATGCTGTCATGCGGTGGCGAGGTCATAAAGCCGAAACGCGCCCCTGAACCGTATTGGGTGCGACGCAGCACCACATCGATGGACGCGGCTGACAGCACCCTGCGCCTGCCATATTGTCCGGATCATGGAGATTCTGGCACACGCCCGCATCGTCATTTGGGAAGGCGGCGCCCTTTGGGTGGTCGATGCCACGACCCCCGCCGCGCCGGGCCGCAGCACCGACCTCCACGCCCATCACGCCATCCAAATCACCATCAGCCTTGGCGGTAATTTTCGCCTCGCCACGCCCGATGACCACGTCGGCGGCGATGCGGTCGCCGTCGCCGCCGATGCGGGTCACACCTTTCAGGCCGAGGGCCTCTTCGCGATTCTGTTTGCCGCGCCCGAGAGCCGCCTTGGCCGGGCGATCGCCGCGCGCCTCTTTGGCGGGAAAAGTCTTGCCGCCATTCCGCGCGACCTGCTCGCAGATTATCCGCAGAAGATCGCCGGCGTATTTGGCGCCGGGGGGCGGAATGAGAACGATCTCATCGCGCTCGGCCGGGCGCTCAGCGCTCATCTTGCCGCCGACATGCGCGCCGATGTGCCCGACCTGCGGGTCCGGAAGGTCATCGCGTGGGCGCATCAGCAGCTCGAAGGGCCGGTCAGTCTCGCCGGCGCTGTCCCCCTCACAAATCTCTCCGCCGGACGCCTGCGCCACTTGTTTGTCGAACAGACTGGGTTGCCCTTCAAAACCTTCATTCTCTGGCTGCGCCTCATGCGCGCGCTCGAACGGTTCGCGGCCGGGCGAACCCTCACCGAGGCGGCTCATGATGCCGGTTTCTCCGATTCAGCCCACCTGAGCCGCACATTCCGCAGGATGTTCGGTGTGGCGCCGGCAGCGCTCCGCCTGACGTAGCCGCTACGTTCAAGTGCCTGCCCCCGGGCCAGTCTATCTCTTGGTCATCTGCAACCGGAAACCCAGGAGGTTCCAATGACTGATGACAATGCCAAAGCCTGTAACTCTAGTGCCGCCGGCCGGTGCGCCTGCATGCCGGCGACCTGTGCGTGCGATGCGCCCGCGTCATCGCCATCGGTGATCCACACCTGCGCCTGCGATGGGGCACGCCTGTGTGGCCCGGCCTGCGACTGCGTGTCCCAGGCGAGCTCCCGCCCGTAAATCCGTTCGCGTTAGCCCCGGAGCACGCTCCGGGGCGGCGCAGAGGAGAATAATCATGGAATACCTGATTGGCGGCGGGCTCGGGCTTGGTGTGTCGGTCTTCGCAACGGTGGTCGGATACGACCGCAGCCGCGCCTTTTATCCAACTATCGTGATCATCGTTGCGTCGTATTACGTCTTGTTCGCGGTGATGGCGGGCGCGGCGTCTGCGCTTTTGGTTGAAGCGGCGCTCTTCGCACTCTTCGCGTTCCTCTCCGTCATGGGATTTCGCGCAAGCCTCTGGTTCGCGGCGGCGGCGCTGATGGGGCACGGCCTGCTCGATGTCGTGCACGGCGATCTGATCGCCAATCGGGGCGTTCCTCTCTGGTGGCCGGGCTTCTGCATGGCCTACGATGTGGTGGCGGGACTTTATCTGGCGCTTCTGCTCGTTTACCGCACCGAAGGACGCGAAGATTTCGCCGCCGCCCTTCGGCCGTTGGTCGAGCATGAACTTCGGCTCACCGACGACGCTGACGCGGCGCGCGATGCGACGCGCAGTTTCCATCACCTCGAGCGCGCCCACGTCCTCAGTCAGGGCGTAACCGCGTACCATGTCCGCGTTCATGGCCGCATGATCCGCTGGGGCGTTCGGTATCGACGCCCGCGCGAAATCGTCGGGCAGCTTTTTCGCATTATTGGCGCGGCCGCGCTCACCCGGTTCGGCGCCGTACCGCAAGGCAATACAGGCGGCGCAAACGTCAGCGCGTTTCAGCCAATGCCCATCGCGCAGGACCTTGCCGACATGCTCGCGCGGGCCCAGAGGGAGGCAAACGGCGCGCCATGCGTTAGCCGCCCTTGATTTCGCCCAAGGCGGCCAACGCGCGTTGGCGCGCCGCGGCGTGGTCGACGATCGGCGCCGGATAATCTATGCCCAGCCGAAGGCCGGCGTCGGCCAGTTCCATCGGCGTCGCGGCCCACGGCTCATGCAGCCGGTCGTCCGGCAGCTTGGCGATTTCGGGAATCCAACGGCGTACATACGCGCCGTCGGGATCGTAGGTTTTGCCCTGTGTCACGGGATTGAAGATGCGGAAATACGGCGCCGCATCGGCGCCGCATCCGGCGACCCACTGCCAGCTCGCTGCGTTGTTCGCGAGATCAGCGTCCACCAGGGTATCCCAGAACCACGCTTCGCCGTCCTGCCACGGCAGCAATAAATTCTTGATCAGGAACGAAGCGACGATCATCCGCACCCGGTTATGCATCCACCCGGTATGCCAAAGCTCGCGCATGCCGGCATCGAC
>CANJEU010000254.1 GCA_947473445.1 Fidelibacterota bacterium
AGCTTCCCCGTCTTCAGGGGCAGATCATCGCGCGACCGGCGGAGAACGCGCCGCGCGGCACCACCGTCATCACCGGCACCGGGACGGGGGCAGGTGTCGCGGGCGCTTTACCCGAAGGCGAGCCTCTGATCGGCGACGAAGCACGCTGGTCGTTCGCACTCACCCGCGCGCCCGACGGCGCCCTGACGCTCGACACCGCGCGCCTCGAATCAGGTGACGCCACCGCCGAAGTCGCCGCGCTCGGTCTCACACCGAAGCTATCGCCGGCCACGGTCCGCCTCACGGTGAAAGGCGCCGCCCGCCTGCTCGGTCTTGCCGACAGCGTTTCCCGCACGGACCTGACGTTGCGCATCGACAGTGTCGAAGAAGGCGGCGTTGGCGCAGGCCATATCACCCTCGCGACCACAGGCTTGCCGGCCTCCGCTGAGATCCGCCCGCTTCTACAAGGATCGCTCACCGTTGAGGCCGATATCGCGGCCACGCCTGACCGCATCAACATCACAAATATTTTGGCGCGCTCAGGCGCGGCGGCGATCCGCGGCGCCAGCGCCTGGCTGCGCGCGCCGCGGTTCGATCACGCCAACTCGGCGCTCACCGTCACTGTGCCGCCGGCCGGCGCGGTCCTTCCTGAAGCGACCCAAGCTGACGTCACGCTGTCGGGGCCGCTGGCCACGCTTCATGCCGACATCTCGGCAACCGCGCCGGCTGTCCTGCTGTCGCGCGCGCCGGTGCATGACGCCGTTCTCTCGGCTTGGCTTGATCGCACGCCAGCCGGTTTTACGGCGAAGGTTGAGGCCAACGCCCGCTGGATCGACGGTCCGCTCGTGTTTTCGGCCGGCGTTACGCAAGCCAAGCCGGGCATCCTCGAGATTTCTGAAATCTCGTGGGATAGCGGAGCCCTCAATCTCTCCGGCGCGCTGCAAGTAAACACGCAGACGAGCATCATCACTGGCGCGTTGCGCGGGCCCGTTACCGATCTAGCGCCCCTTACCACGGCGTTCGGCGCGCCGTCGGCCGGCACCGCCGACCTCTCGGTTCAGTTCAGCGCAAATGATGGACAGCGGCTGCGGCTCACGCTCACGGGTCGCGACGTCCGCAACGCCGCGCTTGCCGCGGACGAACTCGCTTTCACTGGCACATTCGACGATCTCTGGGGCGAAATGAAAATCGCAACCCGCGCCGAAGCAACGGCCGCGATGCTTTTCGACCGGCCCCTCGCGGGTCTGGCCGCCCGTGCCGACGGCACACTCAAAGCGCTGAAGATCGAAGTCGACGCCAAGGGCGCGGCTGATGTGCCCTTTGCTCTGGCGTCGGCCACCGACATCACATTCGGTGACGTGATGGCCATCACCTTCCAGCGCCTCACCATCCTCGACGGCGAGCTGGATGCAAAATTACTAGCCCCGGCGCAGCTCGCCATCAGCGCGGACTCCATGTCCCTCGGGGCCACCCGCGTCGGCGTGCGCGGCGGCGAGGCCGAAGCGGCTTTCACCTGGAATAAGCTGACGAATGATTTTGACGGCACAGTGCGCGCCAAAAACGTGACGTTACCGGCCTTCACCGAGATTGCTGGGCAATCGACCTCGGTCGTCGTCAGCGGCGATCTGACCCTGTCCGGGCCCATCACGGCGGTGAATGTATCTGGGCAGCTGGGCGGCGCTCTGCCAGGGGCGAAGGGGGAGGCGCCTGTCGATCTAACCGCGACCATCGCCATGGCCAATGGCCGCGCCAAGATCGAGGCCACCGCGCGCGGCTTGTCGGCCGAACCGGCGCGCCTTGTCGCTGATATCCCCGTGCGCCTCAATCTGTCCGCCGCGCGTTTCGCGGTGATCACCACCCAACCTATCAGCGCCTCGCTCAAATGGACCGGAAGCCTCACGCCGTTGTGGCGGCTCGTGCCGGCGGACGTGAACGTCCTGGCCGGCGATGTCGTCATCGATGCCGCCCTTTCCGGGACGCTCGATGCGCCGATCGTCAGCGGTACATTTAATCTCGC
This sequence comes from Fidelibacterota bacterium, assembly GCA_947473445.1. Taxonomy (GTDB): domain Bacteria; phylum Pseudomonadota; class Alphaproteobacteria; order Rhodospirillales; family Rhodospirillaceae; genus SHVO01. The sequence continues at coordinate 1,997 of CANJEU010000254.1, forward strand.
GCGCGGCACGTACGAAAATCTCGTCGGCGGCACGGCGCTGCGCAATATCGACGCGCGCATCGGCGGCGACGGGCAGGGCGGGTTCACCTTGGCGCTCAAGGCCCAGGATATGAACGATGGGTCGGTGACCCTTTCGGGCCGCATCGCGGGTGACGACCGCCTCACGGCCGATGTGACGGCCGATCTCGTGCGCCTTGATGTAGTGCAGCGCGACGATGTGGTCGCCGCCGTGACGGGAAAAGTCACCTACACCGGCCCGTTCGCCGCCGGCATCTTCAAGGGGGACGTGCAGTTGGTGCGCTCGCTTGTGCGCCTTGGCGGCAGTTATATGCCCGAGATTCCCCTGCTGCGCGCGCTGCCCGGCTTTGAGCCCGTCGGCAACGACAGCATGCTTGCGTCGATCGGTGTTGAGATCGGCATGACCACCTCGGACCCCATGCGCGTCGAGGGCCAGGGGCTCGATTCGGTATGGCGCGGCCAGCTGAACGTCACCGGCTCCCTCGCGCGGCCCGATGTGCGCGGCACGCTCACGCTTGATCGCGGCAGTTTCTCATTCATCGGGCAGACGTTCACGCTCGACAGCGGCACCGTGACCTTTACGGGCGGCGGCACCATCGACCCGCAGCTCAATATTGTCGCGGTCCGGGAAGCCTCCGACATTACGGCTACAGTGAATATTCGCGGCAATGCCCGTTCGCCCGATGTGCAGTTGTCCTCGCGCCCGGCGTTGCCCCGCGATGAAATTCTTGCGCGCCTTTTGTTTCGCAAGGGCACAGGCGAACTTGGCCCTATCGAATCGATCCAACTCGCCAGCGCCGCGTCCGATCTTGCCGGCAGCTCGGCCGCAATGTCTATGTCAGCGTAGGCCAGAGCCTGACCGAACAGGAACGCGAAATCAGCGTGGAGTGGCGCATCTCACGCTCCTTCTCCGTCAAGTCCAGAACCAGCGATGTCACCGGCGCCGATATCGGATTGTTCTGGCGCAAAGACTATTAGGATTAGTGGGACGGCCGCAGCATGCGGCCCTTTTCCGTCACATACACAATCGCCAGAGCCACGATGCCGCTGCCGAGATAACCGAGCGTGAGCGGAACGGTCGAACCGTCGAACTGCTGCCCGATGAAGAATCCCACCAGGGCCGCGCCGATGGTCGAGCAGAAGCCCTGAACAGACGAGGCCGTGCCCGCGATATGTCCCATGGGCTCCATGGCCAGCGCGCCGAAGTTCGATCCCATCAGACCGAAGCAGAACATGGTTGCGCCTTGCAGAACTGCGAAGGTCCACAAGGTCTCAAGGCCCGACCAGGCTACGATGACGTGCACGGCGGCCACAGTGACGTAGCCCAGAAGCGCCGCGTGGGACACAACCCGCATGCCCAGCCGCTCGACGATGCGCGAGTTGATCAGCGAAGCTATGGCCAAAGCCACCGCCGTACCGGCGAAAATCAGTGGGAAAAGTTTTTCGGCCTGCAAAGGACCGGCGAAGATCTGCTGGGCCGAATTGATGAAGCCCAGCAGCGCACCGAAGGTTATGGCCATCGCCATCATATAACCGACCGATTGGCGCGTGCTTAAGGTCAGGCGCAGCCCGCTTGCAATCGCGGGCAGCGAGAACGGACGCCGGTCTTCCGGATGCAGCGTCTCAGGCAAACGCACCGCCGCCCAGATCATGAGCAGACCGCCGAAGCCCGCGAGCAACCCAAAGATCCACCGCCAGGGCGCGACCAGAAGGATCGCCTGTCCCACCGACGGGGCAATAATGGGGATGGCCAGGAACACGATGAACACCAGCGACATCACGCGCGCCATCTGACGGCCCGCGAAACGGTCGCGCACGATCGACACCGCGAGCACGCGCGTTGCGCCCGCGCCCAGGCCTTGTCCCGCGCGGGCGATCATCAGGGATTCAAAAGTTGTCGCGAAGGTCGCAAGGAAACCGAAGGCGGTATAGATCGTAAGACCTATCAGCAGGATTCGCCGGCGCCCAAACCGATCGGACAGTGGCCCATACAGAATTTGTCCGAATCCGAACGCCAGCATGAAGGCGGTGATGATCCACTGCCGGTCGTTCTCGGTGGGAATGCCCACCGCATCGCCGATGGCCGGCAAGGCCGGCAGCA
>CANJEU010000255.1 GCA_947473445.1 Fidelibacterota bacterium
CTAGATACGCGAGCGGTATTCAAGCCGGCATGGCGGCTGACGCTCGGAATCGCATTCCGCCTCACGGGAGCCTTGGCGGTGATCATCCTGGCGGTGGTGTTGTTCATGGCGCTGGCGGAATTGATGGCCTGGCTGATCGGCATGATCTTCGCCATTGCGACGGAGGCGACCGCGTCGCAGGTTCTGGCCTACGCGCGCGTTCCAGCACAGGCGGTCATCAACCTCGCGGGGCTTTATGCCACGGCGACCTTGTTCGGCTTCGTCTACAAGGCGCGCGCGGAAACAGATCCGGCGCCGATGGATCCATCGGCGCCGGTTTAATCGTCGCGAAACACGCTAAAGTTTTATTCGGAGCCGAGAATGCCGCGCCCGCCGCGGCGGATCACAGGCGATGCGCCTTCGTTCGGCTTCTTGCCTTCGGCCGCGTTCTGGCCGAGGCGCTTCATCTCGCCGGCCGGATCGAGCACGGTGCCGGCGGCGCCTTCACGCCAGAACAGGAGGCGGTCGGTGAACGCGCGCTCCTCCGGGGCAAAGGTCGAGACTTCCTTGCTGATGGTGGTGCGAATGTCCGGGAGCACGGCGTCGGCGCCAGCAAGGCCCAGGATCGCCGTCTCGCCGCCCGAGAAGCCGCGCTTCTGGTAATCGAGCAGACGCGCGCGCCCGAGCAGGACGGCGCGGCCCTGTTCGGCCGGGGTGGCTTCTTCAGCGCGCTCGGAGCCCGGCGCAGGCGGACGCAGGTTGAAATCGGGAGGGATTGCCAGCGGGGCGGGTGTAGCGATCGCGAATTCGTCCGGCACTGTCTTATTGAGGCCGAGGGTACGGCGCGTTCTGTCACAACCGGTCAGGCTGACCGCCGCCACAAGCATGATCGCAATGGATAAATAGCGCATCGTCGTCCTCGTTAATTAGGCGGAAGGGGCAGCATCGCCACTGGCCGCCGTCTGTTTGCCATCGTGCGGGGGCTCGAACAAGGCGTCAAGCAGCACAATTATGGCACCGACGGTGATGCAGCTATCGGCGATGTTGAAGGTGGGGAAATGCCAGTCCTGCCAGTAAACGTGCAGGAAATCGGCCACCGCGGCAATCAGCGCACGGTCGATGATATTGCCAAGGGCACCGCCGACGATCAGGCCAAGGCCGATCTGCAGCCAGAGCCGGGGTGTGCGCCACATCCACACGGTCAGGCCCGTGGTGATGGCGATGGTGACCACGAGCAGGGCGGCTACCATGATCGCCTCGCCCGAGTTGAACAGCGAGAAGCTGATGCCGCGGTTCCACGACAGGCTGAATTGAAAGACCGGCAGCACATCGATGACAACCGGGCTAAGGAACGGCGTCTCGGTGACGCCTTCGGGCCGGAACACGTGCTCGACCATATAGTACTTCGAACCCTGGTCGGCGAGCATGCCAGCAATAGCACACGCAAGACCCGCGCGCGGCACCGACGACGTGGTTGCGGACGGGGTGATGCTCATGCGGCGCGCACTTCGTCGACAGCCGATGTGCAACGTTCGCACACGCCCGGATGACGATGCGTACCGACATCGGGCAGCACTTTCCAGCAGCGCAGGCACTTCTCGCCGGCGGCCAGCTCAATCACCACCCCGACGCCAGGGACATCGGGCAGCGCGTACGCCCCGCCCGGCGCAGCGCCTTCGGTGAAGGTGATGGCCGACGTGATCGAGATATCGTCCATCGGCAGGCCTTTGATCGCCTCGATATAGTCGCTGGTGACCCACACTTTCGGATGAGCCTGAAGCGAGGCGCCGATCTTTTTTGCGGCGCGTTCGACTTCGAGCGCGCCGGTGATGACACGGCGCAGGTCGCGCACCTTGGTCCACTTCTGGGCGAGGCCGTCGTTGCGCCAATAGGCGGGCAGGTTCGGGAACTGCTCGAGATGCACCGATCCTTCCGTATCGGGATAGCGCGCGAGCCAGGCTTCCTCGGCCGTGAAGCAGATGAAGGGCGCGAGCCACTTCACGAGGCTGTCGTAAAGCAGATCGAGCACCGTGCGGCAGGCGCGGCGGCGTTCCGACGAGGGCGCGTCGCAGTAAAGGACGTCCTTGCGGATATCGAAATAGAAGGCCGACAGTTCGACCGCGCAGAAGTTATGAAGCTCGTTGAACAGCCCGTGGAAATCGTATTTGTCGCAGGCGTCGCGGATCATGTGATCGAGCTCGGTCATGCGGTGCAGAATGAAACGTTCGAGCTCGGGCATGTCGGCCGCATCGACGCGCTCGCTTTCCGAGAAACCGGCGAGGTTGCCGAGCAGATAACGCAGCGTGTTGCGCAGACGGCGGTACAGATCGCTCATCTGCTTGAGGATGTTCGGCCCGATGGACAGGTCCTGCGCATAGTCGGACGCAACCACCCACAGGCGCAGAATATCGGCGCCCGACTGGGCCATGACGTCCTGCGGCGCGACCACATTACCGAGCGACTTGGACATCTTGCGGCCCTTCTCGTCGAGCACGAAGCCGTGGGTGAGCACGGCATTGAAGGGCGCGCGGCCGCGCGTTCCGCAAGATTCCAGAAGCGAGGTGTGGAACCAGCCGCGATGCTGATCGGAGCCTTCGAGATAAAGGTCGGCCGGCCATTTAAGGTCGGGACGCTGTTCAAGGCAGAAGGCGTGCGTGGAGCCTGAATCGAACCAGACTTCGACGATGTCGGTGACCTGTTCCCACTCTTCGGCTTTGTAGTTATTGCCGAGGAAGCGTTCCGGCGGTGAGGTCAGCCATGCATCGCCGCCTTCTTTCATGAAGGCTTCGGACACACGGTCGATCACCGCCTGATCTTTGAGGGGTTCGCGTGTGGTCTTATGGATGAACAGGCCGAGCGGCACGCCCCATTGGCGTTGGCGCGAGATGCACCAGTCGGGACGCTGCTCGATCATGCTCTGGATCCGGTTGCGGCCCATGGCCGGCACCCAGGTCGTATCAGCGATCGCCTGCAGCGCCGTATTGCGCAGGCCCGTCTCTTCCATCGAGATGAACCATTGGGGCGTATTGCGGAAGATCAGCGGTGCCTTCGAGCGCCAGGAATGCGGATAGCTGTGCACGAGCTTGCCGTTGGCCAGCAGAGCGCCGGCGTCTTTCAGCGTCGCGAGCATGTCCGGGTCGATCTTGAACACATGTTTGCCCGCGAACAGCGGCACGTGCGGATAATAGGCGCCGTCGCCGCCAACCGTTTCCGGCACGGCGATCTTGTACTTCAGGCACAGATAATAATCGTCCTCGCCGTGACCGGGCGCGGTGTGCACGAAACCGGTGCCGGCTTCGGTCGTGACGTGATCGCCCGGCAGCAGCTGCACGTCGAAGTCATAGCCTTTGCCGTGCAGCGGATGGTGACAGACCGTGCCTTCAAGGTCGCTGCCCCTAAAGCGCGCGACTTCTTCGTGCGCGGTGATGCCGGCGCTTTTCAAAACGTCGGGGAGCAGATCGACATTCGCGGCGAACTTTTCGCCGACTCGCGCGAGGCTTTTTTCGGTGACGCCTTTCACCAGCACGACGGCGTAGTCCATCGCCGGACCGTAAGCGATGGCGCGGTTCCCCGGCATGGTCCACGGGGTGGTGGTCCAGATAACGATCGTCGCATCCTTGATGACGGCGAGGTTCGTCTTCACCACCTTGAAGCGCACCCAGATGGTGGTAGACGTGTGATCGTCGTATTCGACTTCGGCATCGGCCAGCGCGGTCTTTTCGACCACCGACCACATGACGGGCTTGGAGCCGCGATAGAGCGCCCCGCTCATCAGGAACTTGCCGACTTCGCGTACGATGTGGCCTTCGGCCTCGAACGCCATCGTCTTATATGGATTTTCCCAATCGCCGACGACGCCGAGGCGCTTGAACTCTTCCCTCTGGACATCGATCCACTTGGCGGCGAAGTCGCGGCACTGGGCGCGGAATTCGACGACGGGCACGGCGTCCTTATTCAGGCCCTTCTCGCGGTACTGCTCTTCGATCTTCCATTCGATCGGCAGGCCGTGGCAGTCCCAACCCGGCACGTAGTTGGAATCGAAGCCGGTCATCTGGCGCGCGCGGACGATGGTGTCTTTGAGGATCTTATTGAGCGCGGGGCCGATGTGGAGATGGCCGTTGGCATACGGC
>CANJEU010000256.1 GCA_947473445.1 Fidelibacterota bacterium
AAACGCCGCGGCAGCCCAGGATCCGATGCGCCAAAAGGGAATATTCCATGGCCTTTTCGTAGAGCGCTGAAGGAATTTGCGCGGGAAGGACATGGCGGGATCCGCCTTTCGCGTACTTCGCTTCATAGTCATAGAAGTCGCGCTCGGTGGTGATTTCGGTGACGGCAAGCGGGCGGTCACCCATCACCGCGACGGTGAATTCACGGCCAGGGATGAATCGCTCGGCCATGATCAGATCATCTTTGCCAAGGCCGAGATCATCGAGCGGGGGATGATTGTCGCCCTTGCGTACGATCTTTACACCGACGCTAGAGCCCTCGTCGAAGGGCTTCAGAACATAGGGCCGCTCCATCACATCACCCTGTTCAGCTTCGGCGACTGTGACGAGCTTTTCTTCAGCAACCGGAATGCCCGCCGCGGCGAACATGCGCTTCGCGGCCGGTTTATCCATGGCGACGGCCGAGGCAAGCCGGCCGGAATTGGTGTAGGGCAGGGCCATCATGTCGAGCAGGCCCTGGATGCAGCCGTCTTCGCCGTAGCGGCCGTGCAAGGCGTTGAACACCACGTCCGGCTTCGCGGCGGTGATCTGCGCGACCAGCGAGGCCATGTCGCGCGGCACGTCGACTTTCGTCACGTCGAGACCCTTGGCGCGCAAGGCTCTGTCGGCGCCGGCGCCGGACACCAGCGAGACTTCGCGTTCCTTCGAAAAGCCGCCGCAGAGCACGACAACGCGTTTTATGGACGTGGGACGCTTCATTGACGCGCCCCCCGCAGCAGGGCGGCCGGATCGTCGGACGTCACGCCGATGCGGCGCACTTCCCAGACGAGTTCGATGCCGGACTGGTCCTTCACGCGCTTGCGCACGTCTTCGCCAAGACCTTCGAGATCGGCGGCGGTCGCGGTGCCCGTATTGATCAGGAAGTTGGCATGTTTGTGTGAAATCTGTGCGCCGCCCCGGATAAGACCGCGATAGCCGGCCGCGTCCACGAGGGCCCAGGCTTTCGAGCCCGGCGGGTTGGCGAAGGTCGAGCCGCCCGTGCGCGCCTGGGTCGGTTGCGTTTGGTCGCGCTCGGTCCGGATCTCGCGGATGCGGGCAGTGATGGCGTCCTGATTGCCCGGTGTGCCACGCAGTTCGGCGCCCGTGAAGATCCAGTCTTCGGCGACGTCGCAGTGACGGTAGGAGAAACCCATGTCCGCCGCGCCGAGTTGGTGGACTTCGCCTTTAGCGTCGAGCGCGGTCGCGCTCACGAAGATGTCTTTGATTTCGGCCCCGTAGGCGCCGGCGTTCATGCGCATACCGCCGCCGATGGTGCCGGGAATGCCGGTCAGAAACTCAAGGCCGGCGATGGAGGCGTCACGCGCGGCCGTTGCGATGGTGGCATCGATAGCGCCAGCGCCGCAGCGCACGTTCAGGCCATCGGTGGTGATGCCGCAGAAGGCCTTGCCCAGATGGATGACGACGCCCGGCACGCCGCCGTCGCGCACGAGCATGTTCGAGCCAAGGCCGACCACATGCAGGGGCACATCATCGGGCCGATTCTTGAGGAAGGCGGCGAGGTCTTCTACGTCGGCAGGCGAATACAGCACTTCCGCCGGACCGCCGACACGGAACCATGTCATGCGGCCCAGATCGGCCATAACATCATAGCGGCCGCGCACGCGCGGCAGACGTTCGGCCAGATCGGTGCGGATGCGCCGAGCAGCCATCATGCTTTACCCTTTACGATGGCGGCGAGGTCGGCCGGAAGCGCGTGCGCCCAGGCGGTGATATTGCCGGCGCCAAGGCACACCAGGATGTCGCCGGACTTGGCGATATCGTCGATGACGGCGGCCAGGTGCTTGGGCGAGATGAGCGCGGTGACCGCCTTATGGCCGTGAGCGTGCAGGCCGTTGATCAATGCATCACGATCGACGCCCGGGATGGGCTGTTCACCGGCCGGATAGACATCGGCCACTACCACATGATCGGCGTCGTTGAAGCACTGGCAGAACTCGGGGAACAGCGACTGGAGGCGGCTGAACCGGTGCGGCTGCACGACGGCAATGACGCGTCCCGAAGTCGCTTGACGCGCGGCCTTTAGCACGGCGGCGATTTCTACGGGGTGGTGGCCGTAATCGTCGATGACCGTGATGCCGTTGGTCTCACCGACACGGGTAAAGCGGCGCTTCACGCCGCCGAAACGGGCGAGGCCTTCGCGAATCACGTCGTCGGCAATACCCATTTCGGCCGCGACCGAGACAGCGGCCAGGGCATTGAGCACGTTGTGCTGGCCAAACATGGGAAGGCGGATGTCCTTGATCACACGCTCGCCGCCCGTGACGCGGTCGGTGAGAGCTGCGTCAAAACGCACCCCCGTGGTGTCGAGCAGAAGGTTCAAGCCACGCACTTGAGCGAGCGGGCTGAGACCGTAGGTGATGATTTTGCGGTCGGTAAGCTGCGGCAGCAGAGCCTGGACTTCAGGATGATCGATACACAGCACGCCGAAGCCGTAGAAGGGAATCGACATCACGAAAGTGCGGAACGCTTCCTTCACCTTCGAGAACTCTTTGTAGAAATCGAGATGTTCCGGGTCAATGTTCGTGACGATCGCAATCGTCGCGGGCAGGCGCGTGAACGTGCCGTCGGACTCATCGGCCTCCACGACCATCCATTCGCCTTCGCCGCGGCGGGCGTTGGTGCCGTAGGCATTGATGATGCCGCCATTGATGACAGTGGGGTCGAGACCCGCGGCGTCGAGCACGGTGGCGACAAGGGATGTGGTGGTCGTCTTACCGTGGGTCCCGCCTACAGCAACCGACCACTTCAGGCGCATCAGCTCGGCCAGCATTTCGGCGCGGCGCACGATGGGCAGCATCGCCTTGCGCGCGGCGACGACTTCGGGGTTGTCCGTCTTCACGGCCGTCGAAGTCACGATCACGCGGGCGTCGCCCAAGTTTTCAGCGCGATGACCGATCTCGATGGGGATGCCGAGGCCGCGCAGGCGGTCGACGTTCGCATTCTGGGCGATGTCGGTGCCCTGCACCTGATAGCCAAGGGTATGCATGACCTCGGCGATCCCGGACATGCCAATGCCGCCGATGCCTACGAAGTGGATGATGCCGATATCGAGCGGCATGGACTGCATCTAGGCGGCTCCCCTTTTCATACTGTGTGTCGAGACGGACGCCGCGGCTGCGCCGGTTTTCGCGCGCTCGCCGTTTTCGCCCTGAAGAACGCTGGTAACGACATTCGCGAGCCGGTTGGCGGCGTCGGGAATTGCGAACGCGGCTGCCGCCCTCGCGGCGTCGGCCAAGCGATGAGGTTGGATTAGTAGACGCACCAATTGTTCGGCCAGCGCCTCCGGTGTGAACTTGCTCTGTGGCATCATCCAGCCGCCGCCGGCAGCCTCAAGTGTGCGCGCGTTCGCTGTTTGGTGGTCGTCTGCCGCGAAGGGGTAAGGGACCAACAGCGCCGGCCGGCCGGCCGCACTGACTTCGGCGACGGTCGAGGCGCCCGCGCGCGAGATCAAAAGATGAGCGTTCGTCAAAAGCTCTGGGACGTTGTCGAAGAAGTGGCGCAACTGCACATGGGCGTCCGATCCCACAAAAGCCTGATGCGCGCGGTCGAGATCCTCAGGGCGGCTCTGCTGCGAAATCTCCAGGCGGCGGCGCAACTCTAGGGGCAAGAGTTTCACTGCAGCGGGGATCACATCGCTGAACACGCGCGCACCTTGGCTGCCGCCGAGAACGAGCAGACGGATCGGCCCGTCGTGACCGGGAGCCTGATAAGGGGTGTATCCGGTGGCCACGATCGCGGGTCGCACCGGCATGCCCGTGCGGGTGATGCGCGCTTCGAGCGGCGCTTTTTTCGCAAGTTCATAGGACGTGCAGACCTGGTCGACTTTACCGGCCAACAGGCGATTGGCGAGACCAAGGATCGCATTCTGCTCGTGAAGGATGGTGGGCAAGCCGACCTGTAGCGCTGCAATAACGGTCGGCGCGGCCGCGTATCCGCCAAAACCGACGACCGCTTCAGGCTTCATCTGCGTCAGAAGCGCTTTGGCCTGCAGAACGCCGCGCGCCATATTGAAAAGGCCCTTCGCGCGTCCCAGCAGCCCTTGCCCG
>CANJEU010000257.1 GCA_947473445.1 Fidelibacterota bacterium
ACTCGCGGCTTGTGCCCTCGGCGATCTTCTTGCCTTTGTCGATCACCGCGATGCGCGCGGCGAGCTGATCGGCCTCTTCCAGGTACTGGGTCGTGAGCAAGATTGTGACTCCCGCCTGGGCAAGTCCGCGGATCATGGTCCAGACGGACTGACGCGCCGTCGGATCGAGACCGGTGGTCGGCTCATCGAGAAACAATACGCCCGGTGTCACGACCAGGGAGGCGGCGATGTCGAGGCGCCGGCGCATCCCGCCGGAATAATCCTTCACCTGACGGGTGGCGGCGTCGCTGAGATCGAACGCGGAGAGCAGATCGTCAGCGCGGGTACGGGCCGCACCGCCCTTAAATCCCAAGAGGCGCGCGATCAGCACGAGGTTGTCGCGTCCCGTCAGGTCCTCGTCGAGCGAGGCGAATTGTCCGGTCATGGCGATGGCGGCGCGTACATCGGCCGGCGCGGTCATCAGATCAAAGCCCATCACCTGCGCGCTGCCGCCATCAGGCCGAAGCAAAGTGGCAAGCATGCGCATCAAGGTGGTCTTGCCGGCGCCGTTGGGGCCGAGAATGGCGAAAATCATCCCGCGCGGCACTTCAAGGTCGATGCCGTTCACAGCGGCAACATCACCGAATCGCTTGATAAGACCTCGCGCTGAGATCGCGAGTTGTTCATTCATGAAAAATATCCTTCCCAGGGCGGCCGCAGAGAATACTTGGCCTCGGCCGGCCCTCAACCCCCGAATATGAAAGGGGTTCCCCCACCTGTGTTAGGGGGCTCCCGGATTTCGCCCGCGGAAAAATATTCTCTTCCGGGTCGCTTTTGTAGAGGGGGGTTAACCTTCAGAAGCCTATATCATGGCCCGAAAGAGTGGCCGCATTGACCCGTTCGCGGCCCTTACTAGGTTGATGGCCTACTAAGTTAAAAAGGTAACGGACATGTTCCGCACGTTCATTTCTTCGACCGTACTGGCCGCAGTAGGCCTCGCGTTCACGGGCACGCTGTTTGCCGCGTCCCTGACACCCGCGAGCGCCGATAGCATCGAGCCTCGCATCAAGGACCGCCGCATCGCCTACGCGATGACGCGCCGCGCCTGGGCCGTGCATCGCACGCCGGGGATGAAGGAAGAATGCCCCACCGGCCTCAACGACGGACCGCGCGAGCAGTTCGCTGTTCTATTTCCCGAAGGCAAGAAGAAGTGGACGCTCGAGCAAACGCAACTGGCCCGCGAAGCTGACATCTATTTCCCGAACCGTTCTGAGGACGGACTCCCGTTTAAGGAAGCCCAAGGCAAGGTCGCGCCCGGCATTAACCTCGACGCCAAGACCGACAGCAACGATTTTACGAATGCGGATGGCGTGAAGGGTGTCGACAATCAGCTCTTCCGCGCCCTCGGCTGCATGGGCGGCTGGAACGGCGAAGGTATCCCCTTCATCAACTTTCAGGACACCACCTATCTGCGCCGTCACATCTCCAACCGTTTCATGTTCGAGATCAGCGAGGTCGATGATCTCGTCAATGATCCGGACGTGACCGTCACGACCTACCGCGGTCTCGATCCGTTGCTGTCGGACGCGACCGGTGAAGGCTTCATCCCCGGTGGCACGCAGCGCGTCGATGCCCGCTTCGGTAAAATCTATATCGCCAAGCTCAAGGGAAGGATTGTCGACGGCGTGCTCGTCACCGAACCCGGGGATGGACTCATTCCGAACTCGATCGCCTTCGACACCAGCGGGCATAACCTTGTGAGGGGCATGCAGTTCAATCTGAAACTGACGCCTGAGCGCGCCTCCGGGATCATCGGGGGCTACGCCGATATCGACAGCTGGATGCTGCAGTTCAAGACAAGCTGGGGCACCCATCACGCCGCCTACGGCCAAGTGGCTTCGCAGTCACTGACCCGCGCGATGTATCGCCTCGCCGACGGATATCCCGATGCGACCGGCCAGAACACGGCCATCTCCTCGGCCCTCGACGGCGATTATGTGCAGGTCTATCTGCAGCATCCGCCTCAGGCCGTCGCCGCCCACGATACCGCGCCGGTCGTGAAGGCCGCTGGCGCGGCCGAACGCTAACCAACTACCTCCGGCATTCCGCCAAAGGCCCCAGCTGAAGGCTTTCCCCGGCGAGAGCTTTTTGCAGTCTGGCGGTCAGGCCGGCGAGCGGAAGCGCGGCGGTTCTGGTTTCGCCGCATACCGTGACTTTCTCTGCGCCGGTCGCGCCCAATTTGGTGAGATGCTCGTCCGTCCCGTAGATCGGCACGCCGCTTACCAGCGTAAGCGTGACATCCTGAGGCTTCGCGCCAACCAACGCGTCGTAGGGCCTGCTTGCATCGCCGCGCAGTAGAAAGACATCGGCGAACAAGCCCGGCTTTAAACTTCCGACCTTGTCATCGATCCGCGCGATCCGCGCCGGGACCACAGTGGCCATTTCGAACAGATACTTGCTCGAGAACAGCCGGTCGAAGTCGCGGTCGCTGACGGTCTTAGCGTAGTTGAGTTCGGCCAGCATGTTCATGCTGCCGGTCGGCGACCAGTCGGGGGCAAGGGCGATCCTGACCTTCTGCCGCACCGCCGCGGCCACATCGGCCGTTTCACCGTAGAGTTCGAAATTGCTGCGCGGCGACCATATGAAGGCGCCGCCCGTCTTGGCGAGCTCGGCGAAGTTCGCCTCGGTCAACCCGCCGCCGTGAATGACCGCAGTCTTTTCACTCAAGAGACCCAGCGCCTTAAGCTGCGCGAACTCGGCCTTTGACTCCGCATCGTCCCGCCGCCCCTCGGCAAGATGCACCGCGATCAGGTCGTAATCGCCGGTCTTGACCATCTCCATGGCCTGCGGCGAAAGCCTGATGTCGTTGGGCCGCACGCCCAGGACATTGGCGATCCGTTCCTTACCGACCCCGGGACCATGGAAACCGCTGGCCCAGTCTAGATTACGGGCGAGCCCTGCGACGCAGGGTTCGACTTTCGGCGTGTCGGCCGGTTCGAAGAGTCCGAGGATCGAGGTCGTGCCGCCCATCAGGGCCTGCAGCTCGACGTAGGTGTCCATGTCACAGAAGTGCTGCGTGACCAGTTTGCCTTCCGGATTCTGGATCGCGCGCAGATAGCCCGCGTCGCCGCGCCATTGATAGCGATTGGCGTAGGTCTTCCCTGGTCGCCAGCGCGGAAAAATGCCGTAGAGCGGATGATTATGAAGGTCAACGAAACCTGGAAACACAATGTCCTTCGTGACAAGTTCGCGGGCGCCTTTCACATCGGGGCGCGAGGGCGTGACCGAGCGGATTTTGCCGTCTTCGATGGCCAGCCATCCGTTCTGAAACACCTGATCCGGCGCGACGATGGTGCCGTTGATCAGAAGCGTCTCGGCGTGCGCCGGAACCGCGAGGAACAATACCAAAGCGACAAGAAAGGGTTTCATGCCTGCGACTCCTGGGTCTGCGCCATTGTAGAAGAATGACAGGAGTCATAGCATCGCTCCATCAACGCTTTTGCCATATTGCAGTTGTGTTAAAGGCTCCACATCATGGCCGAACGCACCATCGCGCCCCTCTCTATCGCTGATGGGGAAACAGACCTTCCCCGTTTCGCCCAGGCACTGGGCGAGAGCTTCGGGCGCACCGGATTTGCCGTCATCTCCGACCACGGCATTTCCGAGAAGATCATCGGCGATTCATTCGACGTAACGCGGCGCTTTTTCGCCTTGCCGGAGGACGTCAAGCGCCAGTACCTGGTTGAAGGCGGCGCCGGCCAGCGCGGTTACACCCCGTTCGGCATCGAGACCGCCAAAGGCGAGACCCGGGCCGACCTCAAGGAATTCTGGCACGTGGGCCGCAACCTGCCCGCTGGCCACAGACTGGCCGCCACCATGCCGGAGAACCTGAGCGTTTCGGAAATTCCCGACTTCGACGCCGTCACCTACCGCCTCTATCAAGCGATGGATGAACTCGGCATGCGGATCCTGCGCGGCATCGCTGTTTATTTGGGACTATCGCCCGAGTTTTTTCGCGACAAGGTGGAGTGCGGCAACAGCATTCTGCGCCTGCTTCATTATCCGCCGCTGAAACCGGGCGCGACGGGCCTGCGCGCGGGCGCTCACGAAGATATCAACGTG
>CANJEU010000258.1 GCA_947473445.1 Fidelibacterota bacterium
GTGCGTATCAACCACGAAAACGGCCAGCGTTATGCATTGGTGCAGGCCTTCGTTTCAGGCCGCGACTTGGTGGGGTACGTCGATGACGCGAAGGCCGCGGTAGCGGCGAAGATCAAACTGCCGCCCGGCTACACTATGGTCTGGGGCGGCCAGTTCGAAAACCAGCAACGGGCCTCGGCGCGGCTTCTTCTTGTTATCCCGGCTGCGTTGCTTCTGATCCTGCTCGTTCTGTACGGAACCCTCAGATCGTTGCGTGCCTCGGTGATTATCCTGCTCAATATTCCCTTCGCCATCGTTGGCGGTATCGTCGCCTTGTGGGTGTCGGGCCAGTATCTGTCTGTGCCGGCGTCGGTGGGATTCATTGCGTTGCTCGGCATCGCGGTGCTCAACGGACTTGTCATGGTCGCCTACTTCCTGCAGCTCCGCGCCGACGGTTACAGTCTGATCGAAGCGGTCAAACTCGGCGCCGAGCGCCGGCTGCGCCCGGTTCTCATGACGGCCAGCATCACCGCCTTCGGTCTTGTGCCTCTTCTCTTCGCGACGGGCCCCGGATCGGAGATTCAGCGGCCACTGGCCATCGTCGTGATCGGTGGCCTGGTGACCTCCACGCTACTTACGCTTGTTCTCCTGCCGATTTTGTTCGCCCGTTTTGGTGAGGGCAAAGAGGATATTATGACCAATCCGGTTGAGGATGGCATGGATCTCGAGGCGCCCGTCCATGGATGAGGTTTTACTCACCTTTCATTGTGTACCGCATGAAGCCGACACCATTGCGGGCATTCTGCGCACGCTCACCGGGCAGCCGGTCCACGTGCACGCAGAAACGGTGCATGGCCGCGACTTCGGCGATGCAGATGTGACTGAACAGGTGATGGGCACGCTTTCGCGCATGGCTGTCGATGTCGTGGCGGCGCGTGCACAAGCCGAAGAAATTGTGGCTGCTGTTGCGGCGAGTCGCCGTGCTCATCCCGTGCGTTGGCAAATGACCGCCGTACTGGCCCGCGGGAGGATCGCATGAACCTATATGTATATGCGGCGATTTTTCTGCTGTTCGCCGGTACGGCCCGGGCGCAGGTTTTGCCTCCAGGATTCCCGCCCTCCGAAGACGTCGATCGGGCGCTCGATTCCTATCCCGCGGTCGTGGCGGGGCAAGCGCGGATCGACTCGGCGCGCGCTACCGCCAATATGCTGCGCGCCGGTTCTCATGAATTCATCCTCTCCGGCGCTTTCTCTCGGCGTACGATCGAGCGCGAAGGCCGCTTTGCCGAAAGCGACGTTACTCTGTCGCGGACGGTGCGGCTGCCGGGCAAGGCTGGGCTCGATCGCAAAGTCGGCGAGCTCGGCATTGATGTGGCGGAAAATCTGAGTGAGGATATGCGCCATCAAGCGGCGTTGCTCCTGTCGGAGCGTTGGCATGATTGGCTACTGGCCGGTGAATTGGTGCGCAGTGATACGCAGGCGCTCGCGATGCAGGATGCAGCGCTTGGCGCCATAGAGCGGCGCAAGGACCTGCGCGACGCCGCGCAGATTGACCTTGATCAGGCGCGCGCGGCGCGCGCCGTGGTCGAAGCGCAGCTCGCGGACTCGCGCTCGCTGCTGGAAAAGGCGCGCGTGACGCTATCAGCGATCTTCCCTGAAATTCCCCTCGACGCGGAGCCACCCGGACTCGCTACGCCACAGCTTCCTGCCCAGGATCTTGGGACGTTGCGTGCGCTCGTCATTGATCGCAGCCACGAAATTCTCGCCTCCGAACGCGAGGCCCAGCGCTTGTCCGTAGTCGCCAGTCGTGCGCGGGCCGACCGGCTTCCCGATCCCACCGTGGGTGTGCGTATGTTTCGCGAGCGCGGCGGGCTTGAGCATGGCGTGGGCGTGTCGCTTTCTGTCCCGCTGGGCTGGGGGTACCGCAGCGCGGGCGTCCGGAGGGCCTCGGCGGAAGCCACCGCGGCGGAGTACGATCTTGCCGAGGTGCGCCGCGCCATTCAGGCTATTGCGGACGCCGACGTATCGGAGGTCCGCACTCGCATAGCCGCCTGGAATAGCATGGCCGTGTCGGCGCGTAGTGCCGCTGAGGTCGCGGCACGCACCCAGCGCGGCCAACAGTTAGGCGCCATCGATCTCTCCGACCTACTCTATATACAAAAGCAAGCGAATGACGCACGCCGGGCGGAAATTGTCGCTCGCGACTTGGCTTCGCGCGCCGTACTCAAGATTCAGATCGACTCTCATGTAATCTGGGCGCCCGCCCATCATGACGATGTCGGTCCATAAATACTTGGTGCTAAGCTTTTGCTCAGGCCTAAGGCAAGGCGTCGGTAGCAATTGGAAGCAGTTCTTGCGGGCGAACTTGCTAGATCAACTGCAAACCAGCCTTGCCAACCAGGATCTATCGCTAACGAAAAGGACGGCGCACGGGCTCAAAGGGTTATGCATGCAGTTCGGCGAGACGCATGGAATGGAGCTGGCCCGGCTTCTCGAGCTCGATGTTGACAATATCGACGACGCCAAGACGGTCTTGGCAAAGCAGGTCGAGGAAGTCGGGCGGGTTGAAAAGTTTATCGCGTCCAGGAAAGGATAACCAAGCTCGTGTCCGCATCACGGCATGTCGAAGAAATCGACTTCGCCGCTCGCCAGTTGATAGTAAGCGCCCACGACCATCAGTGTACCGGCCGATTGGGGCGCAAGAAGGATAGGTGAGGCGTCCTCGCGGAGCTCTGCGACCACCCGCCTCACATTCTGGCGGACCGCAGGTTCGATCCCGGCGCCGGTTGAAAGTCCCGCTTCCAGGACGGCAGGGATGATGGGCTGTATCAGTTTTCCGATATTCCCCGGGAAACGCGCGTTGTTCTGCACGACGGAGACCGCCGCCTGGACCGCGCCGCACGCTTCATGACCCATCACCACGATCAGAGGCACGCCCAGCACCGACACCGCAAACTCGAGGCTCCCCATCGCGACGGTGTCGAGCGTATTTCCCGCGTTGCGCACGATGAACAACTCGCCAAGACCGCGTCCGAACAGAAGCTCCGGCGGAACCCGCGAGTCCGAGCAACTCACGTAGGCTGCGAAGGGCGATTGGCCTGCGGCGAGTTTGAGCCGGCTTGCGCGGTCCAGCGGCGGCCGCAGCGGCGCGTCGCTCAAAAATGCCTTGTTCCCGGTCCGCAGGATGTCCAGCGCGTCGTTAGGCTTCATCGTTTATCTCCTCAGGAGTGCGTGCAAAGTTACGGCGTGCTCGTTCCGGCGGGCCGTTGCGTCCGCGTTTTCCACAGCGACCAGCCGACACCCGCGGCGAGAATCGCGAACGTGATCGACAGCGACACAACGGGCGGAATTTTAGCAAGTCCGAATGCATCGGCCACGAAGATTTTCGAACCGATGAACACGAGCAGGACGGCCAGCGCGTACTTAAGGTAATGGAAGCGATGGACCATGGCCGCGAGCGCGAAATACAACGCTCGCAATCCCAGGATCGCGAAGATATTCGACGTATAGACGATGAACGGATCGGTGGTGATCGCAAAGATCGCCGGCACGCTGTCGATTGCGAAGACCACGTCAACGATTTCCACTATCGCCAGGGCGAGGAATAGCGGAGTCACGAAGAGTTTTGGCTTATCCGTATTTGCATCTGGTTGTCGCACGAAGAAGCGTTCGCCGTGCAACTTCTCGGTCACAGGAAGATGCTTGCGGATGAACTGCAACGTTCCGCTCGCCCCGACATCGTAATCCTTGTCGGCCGTCATCCACATCTTGATGCCGGTCAGGATCAAGAAGCCGGCGAAGATGTACAAGACCCAGCCGAACTGCTCGACCAGCGTCGCGCCGACGCCGCGCATGATCGCGCGCAGTACGATGACGCCCAGAATGCCCCAGAAAAGAACCCGGTGTTGATATTGGCGGGGAATCGCAAAATAGGTGAAGATCATCGCGATGACAAACACGTTGTCCATCGCAAGGCTTTTCTCGATGACAAAACCGGTCACGAACTGAAGCCCTGCGGTCTCGCCAAGATACCACCAGACCCAGCCCCCAAACGCGAGGCCAAGGGCGATATAGACGGCCGAGAGAATAAGGCTCTCGCTTACGCCGA
>CANJEU010000259.1 GCA_947473445.1 Fidelibacterota bacterium
CGATGATCCGGCACGTTTTTCGGGCATCGCGGTCGCGCCGATTCCCGCGACCGGCATTGGCCTTGCGATCAACGACCGCCTGGAACGCGCCGCCCGCGGGCGCTAGTTGCGCCGTCTGCTGGATTGTTCCATATCACTGGGCATATCCATCCCAACACCCGAGACGCCCCCGTGCCGCTTGACCAATCCCTTCTCGACCGCCTGATCGACATCGTCGGCGCCAATGCCTGCATCAGCGATGCGGGCGCCATGGCGCCCTATCTGCATGAAGAGCGCGGCCTCTACAAAGGCAAAGCGGCCCTCGTTGTGCGGCCCGGCACGACCGCAGAACTCGCCCAGGTTGTCGCCACTTGCGCCGCGGCAAAGGTGCCGATCGTCCCGCAAGGCGGCAACACGGGCCTGTGCGGCGGCGCCGCACCGCACGAAGACGCCAGCGAGGTCATCGTCAGCCTTGGGCGTATGAATAAAGTGCGCACCATCGATGCCACCAATTTCACGATCACGGTCGAAGCCGGCTGCATCCTCGCCGACGTGCAGCGCGCCGCCGCCGAGCAGAACTGCCTGTTCCCCTTGAGTCTCGGCGCCGAAGGCAGCTGCCAGATCGGCGGCAACCTCGCGACCAACGCGGGCGGCATCAATGTGCTGCGCTACGGCAATGCCCGCGATCTCGTGCTGGGCCTTGAAGTCGTCCTGCCCGATGGGCGCATCTGGAACGGCTTGCGCGCGCTGGGCAAGGACAATACCGGCTACGCGCTGCGCCAGCTTTTTGTCGGTTCCGAGGGCACCCTTGGCATCATCACCGCCGCGGTGCTGAAACTGTTTCCGCGCCCGACTGAAACGGCCACGGCGATGTGCGCGCTCAATACCCTCGATGACGCCAGCAAGCTGCTCAACCGCGCTCGCGCCGTCTCGGGCGACGCCGTCACCGCGTTCGAACTGATCCCGCGCATCGGCCTTGAGATGTGCATGCGCCACATCGCCGGCGTGACCGACCCGCTGCAGACGCCTCATCCGTGGTACGTGCTGATGGAGTTTTCCACCTCACGCCCGGACGCCAGCGTCCGCACCAGCTTCGAGACGCTGCTGGAGACCGCCTTCGGGGAAGAGATCATCGTCGACGCCGTCATCGCCGAGAGCCTCGAGCAGCGCAACAATCTGTGGCGCATCCGTGAGTCGCTTCCCGAAGCCCAGAAGCACGAGGGCGGCAGCATCAAACATGACGTATCGGTGCCCGTTTCGCTGGTGCCGCGCTTCATCACCGAAGGCTCGCAGCTGATCGCCCAGCATTTCCCCGGCGCGCGTCCCGTGCCGTTCGGCCACCTTGGCGACGGCAATATCCACTTCAACATCACCCAGCCCGTCGGCGCCGACAAAGCGGCGTACCTCGCGAAGTGGACCGACATGAACCGCGTCGTGCACGACCTCGTGGTCAGCATGAACGGTTCGATCTCGGCCGAGCACGGCATCGGCAAGCTCAAGGTCGAGGAAATGAAACACTATAAGGATCCGGTCGAACTCGACCTCATGCGCCGCATTAAGCGCGCTATCGATCCAGCCAACCTCATGAACCCGGGCAAGGTCGTCGACTAGAGCGTTTTCCGACAAAGTGGACGCTGGTTCGTCGCAGAAAACGCGACCACAAATATCGCTCCAAACAAAAACGCCGGCCCTTCAAGGCCGGCGTTTCGCTTTCACGTTCGCGCGATATCAGTCGACAGTGGGGGCCGGCACTTCGGCGGCGGTCTTCACAACACCAACGGCCTCGGTCGTCAATCCGATCGACGGCGCGGGAGCGGGAGCGGGCGCCGCGCATAGCGCGGGCGCGCCGGCCGTGAGCATCATATGAGAAATGGCAAGAGGCTCGAGGGCGCTCGGCTCTTCTTGAAGCATCAGGAACATGTTCCAGGTTTCTTGGCAGAAGCCGTCCGGATTTTCGGCGCGCGAGAGACCCGCAACATTGGCCAGCTCGGTCACATGACGGTTCAGCGCGGTCTGGCCGCCACCGGTGCGTTGAAAGTAGGCGATGAAGTCGGCGCCTGCGTCGGCCAATGGCGGACGGAACGCTTCGACGAAATTGTTGTAGGCATCGCGTTGATTGCAGGAGAGCCCGGCGACCATCAAGCGGCTTTGCAGATGCCGCAAGCTGAACGCGGTGGCTTCTTCAGCCGTGATGCACGTTGTCAGATCACCCGCGCGTGCAGGAATTGCAGCCGTCACAATCCCGCAGACGGCAGCCGCGCCCACTACGGCGCGCATCAATCCAGCCCTCATGTGCATCCTTCCCTAACCGCCCGACCCCTGGGCTTGTGACGCCATTTTACTGTGAGACGCGGAATCGGGCAAAATGTTTCACTGTCACGCGATTATTTTTGGCGTCTCGCTCGGCGCTCGAACCCGCGCAGGTTGTCCTGGCGAAGGCCTTGCGGGACAGTGCGAATTCGCGCGAAAACCAGCCGTTCGCGCGCGGAGCACACGAGGCTGGTTCCCGCGTAAAGTGCAGGCGTATAGTGCGCGGCAACAGTGGCGAGGCTTCGGTGTCGGGCATCACCTGGTACATCTTCCGGCAGTTGATCGTAGGCACCACCTTCGTGAGCGTGGCGCTCGCCTTCCTGATTTGGCTGACTCAATCGCTGCAGTTCCTGCAGTTCATCGTCAATAAGGGCCTCGCGCTGGGTGCGTGGCTGAAGCTGACGGTGCTCCTGCTGCCGTGGTTCCTGTCGGTGATCCTTCCCGCGGCGCTGTTTTTCGTCGTGCTGTTCGTCTACAGCAAACTCGCGCTCGACCGCGAGCTGGTAGTGGCGCAAGCCGCGGGCATGAGCCGGATGCGCATCGCGTCTCCCGCGCTGCTGTGCGCCGGCGCCGCGCTGATCATGGGCCTTTTCTTCACGCTCTATGTGGTGCCCGAGACCATGCGGTCCTTCAAGGAACTGCAGTGGACGATCCGCAGCGACGTCAGCCAGGTTCTGCTGCGCGACGGCACGTTCAATCAGATCAGTGAAAATGTGACCGTTTACATCCGCGGGCGCGACAAGAACGGCGACCTCATGGGCGTTATGGTGCACGACACGCGCGATCCGGAACGCTCCATGACCCTGATGGCCGAACGCGGAACCCTTGGCGATCGTGCCGGCGGATCGAGCGTGATGCTCAGCAATGGCAGCCGCCAGGAGCTGCGCCGCGGCACCGGCAATCTCTCGGTCCTTTACTTCGACAGTTACACCCTCGACTTCGCCGGCGTCGGCGGCGCCACCGACGACCGCTATGCCGATATTCGCGAACGGCCGACGGCCGAGCTGTTCACCCTGTCCGAAGCCGACGGTATCTCCCCCGCGAACGTGATCCGTATGCGGGCCGAAGGCCATCAGCGGGTCGTCGGCCCGATCGGCGCCATCGCCTTCACCCTCATTGGCCTCGTCTTCCTGCTCACAGGACCGTTCGATCGCAAAGGCCAGACCCTGCGCATGGTCGCAGCGGTTGCGGTCGTCGTCGGCGTCCAGGCTGCTGGTCTGGGCATCATGAGTCTTGCGTCGAAGAATATGGCCTACATACCGGCCATGTACGCTGTGGCGTTGCTCCCCATACCGGTGGCCCTGTATATCCTTCGGGCCCCGCAGTGGCGGCGGCCCGTTTTCTTCCGGCCCCGGACTGCCTAATCGGGACTGCCTAATCAGGACTGCAACCCGCGTTATGATGACTCCCCGGTCTTACGGCCGCCGCAAAATCCGCAAAAGCCAAAGCGCCGCGCAGCTCCTGATGGCGCTCGGCATGACGTATGCGCTGATGACCAGCCAAAGCGCCCGCGCCGCCACGCTCGACGGGACCGACGGCGCCCAGCAGCCGGTGGCCGCCGGCACGCTCCTGCTGGCCGACGAACTGACGTACGACGAAACCGGCGACATCCTGACCGCAACCGGCTCGATCGAAATCCAGCGCGGCAACGTGCTGCTGATGGCCGACAAGATCGTCTACGACCGCCGCGCCGACATCGCTACCGCAACGGGTCACGTCTCGATCCTTGAGAGCAACGGTTCGGTGATGTTCTTCGAGAGCATCCAGGTCACCGGCGATCTC
>CANJEU010000260.1 GCA_947473445.1 Fidelibacterota bacterium
ATTACCGCCGGTGCATCGGCCCCGGAAGCCCTGGTGGATGAGCTGATCGCAAAACTGCGTACGATCGCCGACGTCGAAGTCGAACATCTCGACGGCGTCACCGAGAACATTGTGTTCAAGCTGCCGCAGCAACTGCGCGATGTCGCAGTCGCGTCGTAGGAGAAACCGTTGGGCGTTCCGTTAATCCAGGCTGTTCGTGTCGGCTCTTATATCCTTAAGCAAAAGTTGAAGGGCAATACGCGCTACCCGCTCGTCCTGATGCTTGAGCCCCTGTTCCGCTGCAACCTTGCCTGCGCGGGATGCGGCAAAATTGATTACCCAGATTCGATCCTCAATAAGCGCCTTTCGCCGCAGGAATGCTTCCAGGCCGCTGATGATTGCGGCGCGCCGGTTGTGTCTATCCCGGGAGGCGAGCCTCTTCTCCACAAGGAGATCAAGGAGATCGTAGAGGGACTCGTTGCGCGGAAGAAGTTTGTCTACCTGTGCACAAACGCGCTTCTTCTTCTGAAGAAGATGGACCTGTTTACGCCGAGCCCCTATCTCACATTCTCCATCCATCTCGATGGCCTGAAGGAAGAACACGACCGCGCTGTTTCGCAAGAAGGTGTGTTCGAGCGCGCCGTGGAAGCCATCAAGGAAGCCACCGCACGCGGATTCCGCGTCACCGTGAATTGCACATTGTTCAATTCGAACGCGGTGCCCGAGCGTGTCGCGGAATTCTTCGATTATGTATCGACGTTGGGTGTGGAGGGTGTGACGGTCTCACCCGGCTACGCCTACGAACGCGCGCCGGTGCAGGATCACTTCCTGTCGCGCCGCCAGACCAAAGAATTGTTCCGCTCGATCTTCCGCATGGGCAAAAGCCGCAGTTGGAAGTTCAATCAGTCAAGCATGTACCTCGATTTCCTCGCGGGCAATCAGACCTACGAGTGCACACCCTGGGGTAATCCGACGCGCAATGTCTTTGGATGGCAGCGCCCGTGTTATCTGGTGGGCGAAGGCTACGCTAAATCCTTCCAGGAACTTATGGACACCACGGCGTGGGATCAGTACGGGGTCGGGAAGTACGAAAAGTGCGCCAATTGCATGGTTCACTGCGGATTTGAGCCAACCTCCGTGATCGATACGGTGAACCGGCCGCTGAAGGCGCTGAGAGTCTTCCTCAAGGGTGTTGATACCGAAGGGCCGATGGCGCCCGAAATTCCGCTCGACGCCCAGCGACCCGCGCAATACGTCTTCGAAAAACAAGTGCAGACCTTTGTGAAAGATCTGCCGGAAGAGACGCGCCGGGCCAAGGTCGGCTAGCGGGCATGCACGGTGAGGACAGCCTCAATCGTGCCGCGGCCCTTCATGAAGCGGGCCAGCTGGACGAAGCGCAATACCTGTACGATGCGGTCCTGGCCAAGAACGCCGACCATGTCGATGCGCTGCATCTTCGCGCCCTTGTAGACCTTGCGCGAGGACGCTTTGTTGAAGCCGACGCGCGCTTGATGCGTGTTGCGCTCCTCGCGCCGGATTTTGCCCCGTGCCATGCCAATCGGTCCGCCGTTCTCATCGGTCTTGCCAAGTACGAAGACGCGGTCGTATGCGCGCGCCGCGCCCTCGACCTGGATCCGGTCCTGTTTTCGGCGGCGGCCAATCTTGTGGTTGCGCTCAATCGCCTTGGCCGCAGCGCCGAAGCGGTCGCTGCCGCTGATCAAGCCCTTGCGGCCGGCGCGACCGACATAAAGATTTATACGGGCCACGCGGAAGCCCTAGAGAAGCTCGGGCGCGCCGACGAGGCAGCGGTAAGCCGTGCGTGCGCGAAAGCGCTTGAGCCGTCCGCCGAAGAGTTAATCGCCCGCGCCGACGTTCTCATTGCGGATAAAAAGCCGTTACAAGCCGTCGCTGTCTGCGACCGGGTGCTGAGTGAAACGCCAAACGCGTTCCACGCCCTGTTTGCACGTGCGCGAGCTCTTCAAAATCTTGGCCGCCGGGAAGACGCCATTGCCGACTGTGACCGCGCCTTGGCGGTGGATTCGGAGTCTGCAAAGGCTCTCGCCCTTCGCGGGCTTATCTTCGTCGATGCGAAACAGCCCGAGCGGGCGCTGGCCGACTTCGAAGGCGCATTGGAACTCGATCCTGATCTCGACCTCATTGCAGGTGAGAGTGTTTTTCTCAGCTTGAAAAGCTGTGAGTGGTACGGCTTTGAGCAGAAGGTCGCGGTTCTCCTTGCGGCCGTCGAAGCCGGTAAATACGCCACTCAGCCCTTCGTGCTGAGTTCTCTAGATTCAACGCCGGTGCAGCAGAAGAGAGCCGCCGCGCTTTATTTTGCCAAGAACAATCCTCGGATGGGCGAGGCCGTGGCCAGAACCCGGGCGTTCGGTGAAAAGCTGCGCATCGGCTATTTTTCGGCGGACCTGCATGAACACCCGGTAGGTCACCTGATTGTCGGCCTGCTTGAAGCTCACGATCGCTCGCAGATCGAGATCATCGCCTTTTCCTTCGGCGGCAACGCCGATGGTCCGACGCGACGCCGCATAGCCGCAGCGTGCGACCAGTTTATCGATGCCTTGGGCATGAGCGATGGCGAGATCGCCAGACTCGCGCGCGAGAAGGGCGTTCATATCGCCGTCGATCTCATGGGTTACACCGCGCTTTCACGGCCAGGCATCTTTGCCGCCGGCGCGGCGCCTGTGCAGGTCAATTACCTCGGCTATCCCGCGACGATGGGGACGGAACGCTATCACTATATCATCGGCGACCGGGTCGTAACGCCGCCCGCGCATTACGAAGGCTTTGCCGAATGCGTAGTGACGATGCCCCACGCTTATCTGGTCACCAATGACATCAAGCGCCATGTGCCGGCGCGGTTGTCCACGCGCGCGGAATTCGGCATCCCAGACGCGGCGTTCGTTTTTTGTTGTTTCAATGCCACTTTCAAAATCACGCCGGATGCGTTCGATACGTGGATGCGACTCCTTGGTGCGGTCGAGGGCAGTATCCTTTGGCTCAGCGATCCCGGCCCGACGGCGAAGCGCAACTTACGCTTCGAGGCCAAAGAGCGCGGTGTTGACCCCGACCGCCTGGTCTTTGCACCGCGCACGCCAGGCCTTGAATATCTCGCCCGGTTTAAGGTCGCCGACCTGTTCCTCGACACCTTCCACTACAACGCGCACGCAACGGCCAGCGAAGCCCTGATGATGGGCCTGCCGGTGGTGACGAGGCTTGGCGAAGCCTTCGCCGGCCGCGTGGCTACGAGTCTTTTAAAAGCTATGGGATTGCCCGAACTTGTTGCAGCGGACACGGCCGGCTACGAACAGATTGCGTTGCGCCTTGCACGCGAACCTCAGGCGCTCAGTGCGCTACGCGAGAAACTCGCACTTCATGCCGCGACGTACCCGCTTTTTGATACAGTCCGCTATGCGCGCAACCTTGAAGCGGCCTATCGCGAAATGTGGAGCCGCCGCGAACGCGGACTTGCGCCAGACCATATCGTCGTCGTTGAGCAGGCCTAGCGGTCGTTCCAAAACATCTCGCGGATGCCGATTGCGGCAAGGCCCGCCAAGCGGCGCCGGGCGCGTGCGGTTGAACGTCCAAGGCGCAGCAAGTGTGGAATCTGTCCTGGCTGCCTGGCGACACGCTTCAACGTTTCCCCGAGGTTAAGTGATCCGTCCGGGGCCATAGCGTGCAGCGCGATGCTGGGTAAGTCTTCTAAAGCTGTATCGGCCACGATCCGGACGGCGGCAAAGGACACATTCGCCGCGTGCGCCGCTTCAGCAATGCCGTAACTCTCCATGTCCGCGGCCAGAGCACCCGTCGCGGCGAACGCGGCAGCCTTTTCGGAGGCCGTTCCCAGAATAGCGGCCGCATAGGCCAGGTCGCCCCGAACGACCGGTGTCGCGCCACGCAAGGCTTGATGGAGTCTCTCGGCCCATTCCGGCGTGCAGGCGCGCGTGCCTAAGCCTTCGGCTTTGATGCCGATTGCGATGACGGTGGTCCCGCATTCGATCGCGGGATCGAGACCGCCGGCAATGCCAAAGCTCAGAAGTGCGCGGGCGCCTTCTGCGATCAAGGCGTTCGCGGCCGCG
>CANJEU010000261.1 GCA_947473445.1 Fidelibacterota bacterium
GCTCAGTCTCAAGCATGTCGATGATCGGGAAGTAGCGGTCAACCACCGCGTCCATCAGGGCGTATAGAACGAATCCCGACCCATGTTTGAGAAGATGCGGCTCGCGTTCGGCGCGGTCGCGGATTCCAATGAAACTCCGTTGGCTGCGATTGCGCACCGAAAGTACGTAGTTTGTTCCCACAAAGACGGCGACCTCGCCGACGTTGAGTTCCTTATCGACGTCTTCCACCAGATGGAGGACGGCAAACAGCGAGTCTCCATACTCTTCGATCTTCGGGCGCTGGTGACCGACCCGCGCATCTTCGACGGCGAGTTCGTGCAGGCCGAACTCGACGCGCATTTCCTCCAGCTCTTCGCTGGTGGCATCCTTGAGCGCGACCCATACGAAGCAGTCAGGCTTGGCCAGATACACGCTGATATCCTTGACCGGGATATCGGCGAGCTTCTTTCCATCCTGATAAGCGATGCAATTGATAAGCATGCCAGCACCTTACGACCGAATTCCCGTGCGGTCTATCGGCCTTGGCTGATGTCCACCAGAGCCGTTTCGAGGCTCCGGCAGAAGGTCTGGATCTGGAACAGCGGGCGGGTCTTAAGTCGGGCGGTCAGGCGTTCGCGCAGGCCGGACAAGGCCGCCGGGTCGCTGGCCAGTCCAACCGCCCGTTCTTCAAAGTCTTCCGCGGTGCGGCAGATAAGTTCGGGCAGGGCGAGTGAGGTCAGGAAACTCGTTGCGATGCGCGAGGCAAACCGCATGCCGGTCACGGTCAGGACCGGAAGGCCGGCCCAAAGCGCGTCGAGGGCGGTGGTCGAGGCATTCAGCCCTAACGTATCGAGGAAAAGGCCGGCGTGACGATGCCGCGCAAGATGCGCGGCTTTGTCGGGCAGCCGGCGCGCGAAGACAAGGCGGCTGCCATCGATCCCGCGCTCACCGGCCGCCGCGCGTAAATTCTCCTCGATGGCCGCGCTATGGGTGCGCGACAGCCACAGGAGGCTGCCGGGCGTGCGTCCCAAAATCCGCATCCACATGTCAAATGTGGGTGTATCTATTTTTTCCGGATTATTGAACGCGCAGAACACGAAACCATCCCGTGGCAGACCGGCCTCCGCCCGCGACATCTCGGACGCGATCGCATGAGGCGAGGCGGGATGATAGGTGCCGCCCAAACGCATAACCTTGGCGTCTATTTCTGGCCACACGATCTCATCGGCAATCATCCGATCAATGGCCCGCAGATCGCACCCGCCCGCATGGCCCAGCCAGAACACCTGGACCGGCGCAGGGCGGCGGGCCATCACGGCGAGCAGCGACGGCACCATATATCCGTCGAGGTAGATGAGGAGATCGAGAGATTGCTGCGCGATCACAAACGCCATCTCCCCGATCGAGGCCGTGTGGAAATGCTCAGCGCCCGCTCTGATCTGCTCCGTATAGGGGTTGGGTTCTCCGGTCGGCACATAAAACACATGCACCTCGAACCTGCTGCGGTCATGTGCGGCGAACAACGCTGCGGTCACATGCCCGATGGGATGGTCCCTGAAATGATTGCTGAGATACCCGATCTTCAGCCGGCCGATGCGCTTAGGGGCGGGCGCGGGCAGGGGGCCGATCTTCGCGGCGATCTGCGTTACCTTGTCGTCGAGCGCGGTCGTAACCTTCGCCAGCAACGTCGGCGGCAAAGGCCGCATGATCGCTTGATAGGCCACCGTCGCGAGAAGCTCTGGCTCCTCTGCCGCTAGGTCAGCGCTCGTGAGCGCCGCGACGAGCATGGCGTGATGCCGGTCGGCCTCTGCGAGGCGGCCCTCGAAGCCGTCGATGATCAACAGGCGCGTAAGAGCTTGGATCGTATGCGGCTCCTGGTGGATCACAGCCGCATAGTTCTCCCGCGCTTCGTCGAATGCGCGGAGCTGTTCGGCCTTGAAGGCGAGGTCGAGCAGCAAGTCCTTTGCGGCCTTGGCCTCGGCGATCGCCCGCCGCGCCTCGGCATGGGTGGGGTCGAACATAAGAATGCGATGGTAGGTCTCGAGCGCCTCGGCTGGCCGGTCGAGGTCGGTGAGGACCTCGGCAAGCGCCATCAGAAGAGGCGCACTTTGCGGATGCGCAGGAAGCGTTTGAACCAAAAGTTCATACGCGCGTTGTGCGTTCCCGCAGGCGAGTTCGTTACGGGCGGCGGCAATGAGGGCCGTAAGAGCATCCATGTTCGGTTTATACCGCTCCTGATATTTTCCGTAACAGGAATAAACACACGTTAAGGCGCGGGGGCTACAAATTCCCTAGGTTATCGATATGCCGAGAATGAAACCCGCCCCTGTGGTTCTGACCGTCCAGCAGAACATTCAATCCTGGCGCCAGCGTGCCCAGACGCTGCGCATGATCGCGGCAAGCTCCCGCGACCAGAGTGCGCGCGCGGTACTCAACGAACGCGCCGCCCAATGGGAAAGCAAAGCGGCTGAAGCCGAAAAGGCGACGGCACACTCCGAGCACGCGGGACGGGCTTAGCGGTCGAGCAGAAGCTTCTGCGCTGGCGTCAGATGCAGGTAGGTCGCATCGAAGTCCGCCGCCGCGCGAAGCTGCTTCCAGTTCAGCACATGCAGCCGTCCCCGGCGCACTTCCATCAGCTTCTTTTCCTTAAGCTCTTGGGTGATGCGGTTGACGTGAACATTGCTCAAGCCCAGCGCATCGCCGATCTCCTGCTGCGTCAGCGGCATTGGCACCGTGTCATCCACCATCAACTCGGCAAGTTTGCTGCGCACCACCATCTCGCAGAAGAAGTGCGAGATCCGCTCGAACGCCTTGCGCTGCCCCAGATTTAACATTCGTTCGCGCAGGATCGCCGCATCGACCAGGCTCATACGCCACAACGCTTCACCAAGGCGCGGGTAACGCGCGTACATCATGCGGATGTCCTGGTGTTTCACGAAGGTCACCTTCGTGCGCGCCATTGCCGCGATGCTCATGTCGAGCACGTTGATGTGCAGACTCTGCAAGTCGGGAAAGTCGCCGGGAAAGTGGAAGATGAGAATCTGCCGCCGTCCCGTGCTCGAGTTTTTGTACATGCATGTCAGCCCGCTTTGGATCGCGAACGAGTGGATCGGCCGATCACCCTCGCCGACGAGCTGCTCGCCCTTTGCGAACTCTCCGACTTTTATGGGCAGGGCATGAAGCGCCGCGAGCTCATCATTGCTGAGCGCGAAGGTGGTCTCGAGCTTACGGAGCAGAGGCTGAAGGAGGGTTTTCAAAAGGTTGAGAGTCCGCCGGGGAATGAACGTATTAACGGCGGAGTGCGCTGTGAAGTTCCCTTAAACCAGTTCACCCACGAATGCCTGCGCGGCAGCCAAGGTTTCTTGGGGTTTCTGGACGACAAGCTGATGGCCGACACCGGAGATGACCGCGAGCCGCGACCGGGCCCTTAGGAACTCCCGGTCTTCCTCGTCGAGTAGGCTCGGCCAAGCCACGTCGCGCCGCTCGCCAAGTGCAATGTCGCCGGTCAGCATCAGAACCGGAACCCGCACGCCCTCGACGTAAAAGCGGTAGCTGCGGTCTTCAGTCTCTTCGCCGCCCATGCCCATCACGTTCGTCGCGAACTGACGGCGGAAGCTTCCTTCCGGCTGCCCGTCCAGAACCTTCGGCAGCAAGTCTTGAATCGACCACTGTTTGGCGGTCGAGAGCAGTGAGTCCATCGACACGACGCCGACGAGATTGGCGGGGGGATCATTCCCGAGCGCGACGCCCAGCAGCCCGCCGAAGGAATCGCCGACAATTACAACGCGTCGTTTCCCGAAGTGCGATGCGACGATCCAGCGCAGCTCATCGATATAGGCTTCAAGCGCCACAGGCGCGGGCGCATCGCTCTGTCCGTGTCCGGGCAGGTCAATAAGCGCGACGTCATAGTCCGCCTGCCACAGCGCGGCCCACGGCAGCAGTTTCTTATGTTTCTCGTACGCGCCGTGCAGAAGAAGGATGAGCGGCTTGCTCGAAAAGTGTTCCGACTCTGGCATCAGGACGAGGAGTCGACCGTACGGCCGATCGATGAATTGCGGTGCGAAGGTCATGCGCAGGATGTCTACAGCCC
>CANJEU010000262.1 GCA_947473445.1 Fidelibacterota bacterium
ACGCCGATACCGCCGCCGAGCACGCCAATGGCCGCAAGGCCGGCACCGATCATACGAGCTGCTTCTGTTTCCATGGTAATTCCCCTTTCGATGGGTAGTTGAGTTGGTTGTGACTGAAAAAAGTTAGAACTGAATAAGTGCTGATGGCCTAGTGCAGATGGATCGCATCGTTCAGGTAGATGCACGCGAGCAGCGCGAACACATAGGCCTGAATGAGGGCCACGAGGATTTCGAGCAGCGTGACGCCGAAGACCGCCAGGAACGGCACCCAGCCGAACAGGAGGCCCAGCGAGATCACGAAGCCCGCCAGCACTTTGAGGAGGACGTGGCCGGCCAGCATGTTCGCGAACAGTCGCAGGCTCATGCTGACGGGGCGGATCATGTAGGAGAAGACTTCCAGCGGCACCAGGATGAAGGCCATCCACAGCGGCGTGCCGGGCGGCAGGAACAGCGAGAAGAAGTGCAAGCCGTGACGGGCAAAGCCGATGATGGTGACGGCGAAGAAGATGAAGAACGCCAGCGCCGCCGTCACAATGATGTGCGAGGTGAAGGTGAAGGCGTAGGGCATCAGGCCCAAGAGGTTGCCGAACAGGATGAACAGGAACAGCGAGAAGATGAAGGGGAAGTAACGCATCCCTTCCTTGCCGGCGTTCGACATGACCATGTCGGCGACGAATTCATACAGCACTTCGGCGGTGGACTGCAGGCGGCCCGGCACCATCGTGCGGGCGCGCGTCGCGCCCCAGAACAGCAGCGCCGACAGGGCGATGGCGAAGGTCATGAACAGGGCGGAGTTGGTGTAGGACAGATCGAGGCGGCCCACATGGATCGGGATCAGCGGCTTGATGGTGAACTGTTCCATCGGGCCGTGCTGTTCGTGCACCACTTCACCGTGGGCATTTACGTCGAGGGTCGCCGCGTCTTGTGCCATTGCTGTCGTCTACCCGTTACTCGTCCTGCGCTCGCAGGCTATTCGTCGTCATCGTCCCAGGCTTTGTCCGGCGCTTTAGGCGTCTCGGGCTTCTTGCCTGCCGCGGCGTCCGCCGCTTCTTTTTCTCTCACCGCGCGCCCGAGGCCGATGCGTTCATCAAGGCCGCGGCTCACGCGTAAAACATTCATCACACCGGCTGCGAACCCGATCGACAAGAACGCCAGCGTGAAGATCGGCATCGTGTCCAACCAGTTGTCGAGGAAAATTCCGACCCCGACACCCACAACCACGGAAACCAAAAGCTCGATCCCGATCCGCATGCCGAGGCCCAAACCCTGACTCTGGCTGGCCCGGCTCGCTTCCTTGGCGGCCTTTTCCGCGCGCTCGCCCCGCACCGCCGACAGCCTCGCCTCTACACTCTCCAAGCTGGGCGATGGCCCGCTGGGGGGAGTTGAGGCCGGTTTCTGGTCGTTTTCCGTCATATCAGGGTCTTTCGGAAGGTGCGGGCGACGTTAATAAGCGCCCGCGGTCAAACCCCACAAAAACCACGGAAAATCGGCCCTTGCGGCGCGATAAGCGCGCGGAACATATGGGGTGGGGTGGGGGGTGTCAAGGACATAGGTGGTATACCTAACCCCTTGAAATTGCGGGGCTTACTGGCCCGGAAACGGCCGTTTATGGCCGGAAGCCGGTAACAGGGCGCAGGAATGTGCCGGGCGGCCTGAAACCGAGCCGGGGAGAGGCCTGTTGGACCATGGTCGCCGCCGCCCCGGGCCTTCCGGTGTGGTAGGCTTCGATGTCTACAGAGGAGGGCCACATGCAACGCACGATTTCATTTCTTTGCGCCAGCGCGATGCTCGTCCTCGGCGCCTATTTTGCCTGGCGCCTCTCGGGGCACGTCCTGCACTGGCCGGTCATTGGAAGCGCCGGTCTCGCCGTCCTCGGCGCACTATGGTTGTGGGATGACTTTGTATCTCCCAGGCTTGGTGCCGACCTTCTCTCCGCCGGCCGCTAGGCTGCGACGCCGTAGGTCGCGTGCGTAGCGGCTATTCGAGAAACTGAACCACCAGTCCGGCAAAAGCGGCGCCGTTATCCATATACAGCAACTGCCCGGCGCCGAGCATGGCGTGCATACGTGTATTGCGCATGGCCTTCTGCATCGCACCGGCAATGGCGAGATTGTACTCGTGGTCCGTGCTGCCCACGACGATCATCGTCGGCGCATACACTTCGCCCAGGCGCGCGGCCGTGTTGAACGGACGCATCTGGTTGGGATGCGCCCCGAGATCCCCAGGGCTCGCCTTCAAGATCTCGGCAAGTTTCGCGCGCCCGACTTTATCCCCGGCGCCAAAGAAATGCGGATCGGCATTGATGGCCGCAATCGTCACGTCCATATCGCCCGCGCGAATATGTTCCTCGAGCGCCTGCAGCCGCGCGACGAACCCGGGATGCGTGTTGAACCCGCTGACGGCGGGCGCCACCAGCACCAGTTTATCGACCGCTTCGGGATGTTCGAACAGGAAGTCGATGGCAATCCCTGCGCCCACCGATGCGCCGACGAGATGCGCGTGCGCCAGTCCCACATGCTGCATCACGCCCCACAGATCGTCGCTTGGCGCGTGCTGGCGTTTCGCCGGCGGCGATTTGCCGTAACCGCGCCGGTCATAACGCACGACGCGATATTTCTCGCACAGCAACGGCCACGCATCGTCCCACGTGGCGGAGTTGGCGAGGCCGTCGTGAATGAGGACGACGCCCTGCGCGCCCTCAGCGCCGCACACCTCGTAGGCAATTTCGGCGTTGTTGATGGTTGCGGTTTGCGGTGCCGCAAGAGCCATCGATGGCGCTAATAGTAGAGACAGTACAAAGAAAAATCGCACGGCGGCCTCCCGGCTGACGTGCGATTGTTTCATTCATCGGAACCGAAGGGAAGCTAAGCCGCGACCGGCGTCTCCACCATATCCGCCGCGGCCTTCAGATCCACCGACACCAGACGTGACACGCCGCGTTCCGCCATGGTCACGCCGAACAGGCGGTCCATACGGGCCATGGTCATACGGTGGTGGGTCACCACCAGCACGCGGGTTTCGGTGATTTTGATGATCTCGGCCAGCAGAGTGCAGAAGCGGTCGACGTTGGCGTCGTCGAGCGGGGCGTCGGCTTCGTCCAGCACGCAGATGGGCGCGGGGTTGGTCATGAACACCGCGAATAGAAGCGCGATGGCGGTGAGGGTCTGCTCGCCCCCGCTCATGAGGCCGAGGTTGCCCAGACGCTTGCCCGGGGGGCTCGCCATAATTTCAAGGCCGGCTTCGAGCGGGTCTTCGGCTTCGGTGAGTTCGAGGTGGGCGCGGCCGCCGCCGAACAGTTTGGTGAACAGATTGCGGAAGTGGCCGTCGACTTCCTTGAACGCCTTGGTGAGGCGGTCGCGGCCTTCCTTGTTGAGGGTCGCGATGCCTTCGCGCAGGCGTGCGATGGCGGCCACGAGATCGTCGCGCTCGGTCACGAGGCCCTGAATCTGCGCGGTCAGTTCTTCGCTTTCCTGTTCGGCGCGCAGGTTGATGGCGCCGAGGTTCTCGCGTTCGGACAGGAGGCGCTGCAAGCGCTTCTCGCCCTGTTCGAGGGTCGGCATCTCGTCGCCCTCTTCGATCTTGGTATGGCTGCGGACTTCCTCGGGCTCGCAGCTGATCTTTTCGCGGATCTGCCCGTCAACCGACTCCATGGTCTGCTCGCCTTGCTGCACCGCGCCTTCACGGCGGATGCGTTCTTCGCGCACGGTGGAGAGCAGGTGTTCGGCTTCCTTGAGGGCGCGATCGGCGTTGCTGAGCGCGCTTTCGCCAACCTGGAGCGCATCGGCGGCTTCGCGCCGCGCGCCTTCGGCGTCCTGAAGCTGATCCATCAGCGCGTTGCGCATCTCGGCGATTTCTTCGGGACGCGCGGCAAGGGCGGCGAGTTCTTCTTCTTCCGACGACAGACGCGCGCGCAGGGCTTCGTCCTGGGCGGTCGACTGTTCCTTGCGGCTGTTCCACGACACGGCTTCCTGCGCGAGGTGGGCGAGGCGCTTGGTGCGTTCTTCGGCCTGGCGGGCCAAGGCGTCGTAGGTCGCGCGGGCTTCCATCAGCTCGGCGCGGAGC
>CANJEU010000263.1 GCA_947473445.1 Fidelibacterota bacterium
GACTCGAGTCTGGCTGGTTTCCGGTGGTTACACGAGTTCGATCGCTACCGCCGTCGCCTCGCCGCCGCCGATGCAGAGGCTGGCGACGCCCTTTTTGCCGCCGCGATTCTGCAAGGCCGCGATCAAAGTCGCCATGATGCGCGCACCGCTGGCACCGATCGGATGGCCGAGGGCGCAGGCGCCGCCGTTGACGTTCAACTTCTCTTCCGGGATCGAAAGTTCGCGCTGGGCGGCCATCGCCACCACCGCGAAGGCTTCGTTCACTTCGAACAGGTCGACGTCGGCAACAGTCCAGCCCGCCTTCTTGAGGACCTTCTGCATGGCCGGGATCGGCGCGGTCGTGAACTTCGACGGTTCATGGGCGTGCGCCGCATGGGCCACGAGGCGTGCCAGAATCGGCAGGCCCAGCTTCTTGGCGACGCTTTCGCGCGTCATGACAAGCGCCGCGGCGCCGTCGGAGATCGAGGACGCGTTTGCCGCGGTGATGGTGCCGTCCTTGGCGAACGCCGGCTTGAGACTGGGGATTTTCTCGGGCTTGGCTTTGCCCGGCGCTTCGTCGGTCGTGACCGTGGTCGGACCATCGCGGCCAGGAATGCTGACGGGCACGACTTCCTTATCGAAGGCGCCGCTTTTGATGGCGTTCTGCGCGCGGGAGAGCGAGCGGATCGCATAGGCGTCCTGCTGTTCGCGCGTGAACTGATATTCGCGCGCGGTGTCTTCGGCAAACACGCCCATGAGCTTGCCCGGATCGTAGGCGTCCTCGAGGCCATCGAGATACATCGAGTCCTTGATCACATCGTGACCGATGCGCGCGCCGCCGCGGTGCTTCACCATCAGATAAGGCGCGTTGGTCATGCTCTCCATGCCGCCCGCGACGATGATATCGGCCGTACCGGCCATGAGCGCGTCATGGGCCATGATCGCGGCCTGCATGCCGCTGCCGCACATTTTATTAACGGTGGAGGCTTCGACCGACTTCGGCAAACCGGCGCCGAGCGCAGCCTGACGCGCCGGCGCCTGGCCGAGGCCGGCAGGAAGCACGCAGCCCATAATGATCTGTTCGATCGCTTCGGGCTTCACGCCTGCGCGCTCAACGGCGGCCTTCACCGCAGCGGCGCCAAGGTCGGTCGCCTTCACGGCGCCGAGAGAGCCTTGAAATCCACCCATGGGCGTACGGGCGTAAGAAGCAATGACGACAGGATCGTTAGCCATGCTGAGTCTCCTTTTTAATTCTTGCGCATAACCTTCTCGGAAAACCGGTCCCCACTTTTCCGGGTCATGCTCTAAAGAGCGCGCGCGATAACCATGCGCTGTATATCTGATGTGCCTTCATAGATTTGGCAAACGCGGACGTCGCGGTAAATCTTCGCGATCCCGAAATCTTCAAGATAACCATAGCCGCCAAGGGTTTGGATGGCGCCTGAAACGACCGCTTCAGCGGTTTCGGACGCCACCAGCTTGGCCATGGAGGCTTCCTTGAGGCAAGGCGCCCCCGAGTCCTTCAAACTGGCCGCATGCAGGACAAGGTGACGCGAGGCCTCGAGACGGGCCGCGAGATCGGCAAGGCGGAAGCCGACGGCCTGATGTTCGATGATGGCCTTGCCCATGGACTTACGCTCCTTGGCGTAACCGATGGCAATGTCGAGCGCACCTTGGGCCATGCCGACGCACTGCGCGGCAATGCCGATGCGGCCGGCTTCCAGATTCGAAAGCGCGATGCGATAGCCCTGCCCCGGTTGACCGAGCATAAGGTCGTCTTCAAGAAACAGATTCTCGAAACGGATCGCGCAGGTGTCGGAGGCGGCCTGACCGAGTTTGTGTTCGACCTTGTCGACGAAATAGCCCGGCCGGTCCGTGGGGACGATGAACGTCGACATCCCGCGTTTGCCGGCGTCGGGATCCGTGACCGCGACGACAAGCGCGAGCTTGCCGATCTTGCCAGATGTAATGAATTGTTTCGCGCCGTTCAGCACCCAGCCGTTGGCGGAGCGCGTGGCGCGCGTACGGATCGCGGAGGCATCGGAGCCTGCGTCCGTTTCGGTCAACGCGAATGCGCCGATGGATTTACCGGAGATAAGGTCGGGCAAGAATTTCTGCTTTTGCGCGGGCGTTCCATCTTTCAGCAGCGCCGAAATGATCAGGCTGTTCTGGATTGAGATGATGGTGGAGAGCGCGCCATCGGCGGCCGCGATCTCGACGAGCGCGAGGGCATAGGACACATAGTCCGCGCCGACGCCGCCCTCGTCCTCGGGCGCGACCATCCCGAGCAGGCCGAGTTCGGCGAGTTCAGTGAAAAGCGCGGCAGGATAGCCGCCCGCGGCTTC
Organism: Fidelibacterota bacterium; assembly: GCA_947473445.1. GTDB lineage: Bacteria > Pseudomonadota > Alphaproteobacteria > Rhodospirillales > Rhodospirillaceae > SHVO01. The sequence goes on from CANJEU010000263.1 coordinate 2,325, forward strand.
GAAGGCTTGCGAACGCGGGCGCAGTTTCTCCTGCGCATATGCCCGGATGCTCGACTGAATGGCCGCTTGGGTTTCCGTCAGGATCATCAAAAACTCGGAAAAACTGGGGACGATGAGAAGCCAGGGAACGGCCTGTACCCTCAATCTTACGGAACTTCAAGTTTGAGCCGCCAGAGGGGGCAGAACACCGCAGCTATGCCCCGCGCGCACGGCTTAGGCTATCCAAATCAGGCTTGGGTGAAGTCACCCTTAGGGACGGGCGGGAAAGCCGCTCTTATACGCTTCGGGCGGAACGCGGCGCTTGCTGGCCTGCTCGTAGTCGTAAGCATAGGAGATCAGGGTCGCCTCGGACCAGGGCGGGCCCACGAGCGAAAGTCCGACGGGCATGCCTTCGACGAGGCCCATGGGCACGCTCATATTTGGGTAACCGGCAATGGCGGCGTTGCCGCTGATGGAGGGTGGTGTGGTGCCCTTGGCCGTTGCGATGTTCGATGACCGCTCGAGCAGCGTGCGATCGGCGACGAGGGCTCCGCCGGGGCCGGTGGTGACGCCGATCACGGCCGTCACCCCGAACTCCTTGAAGGCGCGGCCAAACCCTTCCGGACCGGCGCGGCGTTTTCCATGTTCGACCATGGCGAGATACTCAGGGTCCGTACGTCCTGAGCGCGCGTCGGACATTTCCAGCGCTTCCTGATCGTGCATATTCTCGCGCGGGTCTATTTTGTTGATAACGATGATGTCGGCGAGCGTGCGCGCGGTTTGCGCCGCGGGCGCGCTCTTTAGATAGGCCGCGATGTCTTCCTTGAATTCGAAGGACACGATGCCGAGGGTTTCCGGACTCATGTCTTCAAGAATGTCGGCCGGCAGTTCGACGATCTCGGCGCCCTCGGCCGTAAGCACTTTGATCGCGTCGTCGAGCAATTGTTGGGTCCAGTCGTCGTAACCGCGCGTGCCGCGTAGGACGCCCAGACGCTGGCCTTTAAGCGCATTGGCGTTCAGCGATTTCGTATAGTCCACTTTATGGGCATCGGCTTCGGCGGACGCGGGATCAGCGGGATCGGTGCCGGCGATGACAGTCAGCACCGTGGCGAAGTCGGTGACGTTGCGCCCGAGTGGCCCTGCGGTATCCATGGTCATGCTGAGCGGCACGATGCCGCGGCGCGAGACGAGCCCGACCGTGGGCCGCATGCCGACAACGCCATTCACAGACGACGGGCTGACGATGGAGCCGGTGGTATCCGAGCCGATGGTTGCGGCGGCAAAGCTGGCGGCGGCGGCGATGCCTGATCCCGAGCTTGAGCCCGCCGGCGAACGCGCAAGATTATAGGGATTGTGCGGCGCGTGACCGACCGTGCTGCCGTTGAACACGGCGACCGCGCGAAGGCCGGCGAATTGAGACAGGTTCGTTTTCCCGAGGATGACAGCGCCCGCGCCTTTGAGACGGCGCACGACTTCGGAGTCCTGCACCGGCACGTTCTTCTCGAGCACGAACGAACCTGCCGTCGTCGGCATGCCAAGCGCGTCGATATTGTCTTTGAGGAGAATGGGGATGCCGTCGAGCGTACCAAGAAGCTTGCCGTCCTTGCGGCGCTGGTCGGACGCGGCGGCCTGCGCCAAGGCATCGTTAGCGATCGCGATGACGGAGCGCAGCGGCGAGTCATAACGGTTGATACGGTCGATATAGGCCTTGGTGATTTCGGCCGACGTCGTCTTGCCCGCGGCCATATCGGCCGAAAGC
>CANJEU010000264.1 GCA_947473445.1 Fidelibacterota bacterium
ATCGAGGAAGGTTTCATGCATAAGGGAAACAGCGCCCTCGTGACCGTGGTGGACCGTCCCGAGGACGTGATCGGCGCCATTGAAGCCGAACTCGCCGCTCCCAAGGCGCCCGTCGCCTTCAAGGTTTAGGGCCAAAAACCCGCCAAATCCGCGCGGATTCACGGCTTGCCCCGGGCCTTCCGGATGCACTACTTTCGCCGCCACATAAGAACCACATAAGAATAAGTGCTGACTTATCATCCGGCCGGCTTCCAGACGGACCGGACGTCCTTCCAGAGGGGAATTTCATGGCCAAGATCAAGGTAAAAACACCGGTCGTCGATCTCGACGGTGACGAGATGACGCGCATCATTTGGCAGTTCATCAAAGACAAGCTGATCCTGCCCTACCTTGATATCGACATTAAGTATTACGACCTCGGCATCGAAAGCCGCGATGCGACCGAAGACAAGATCACCGTTGATGCCGCCAACGCGATTAAGCAGTACGGCGTGGGCGTGAAATGCGCCACCATCACACCCGATGAAGCGCGCGTTAAGGAATTCAACCTCAAGAAGATGTGGAAGTCGCCCAACGGCACCATCCGCAACATTCTCGACGGCACAGTGTTCCGCGAACCGATCATCTGCAAAAACGTGCCGCGCCTCGTACCGGGCTGGACCCAGCCGATCGTCATCGGCCGCCATGCTTTCGGCGATCAATACCGCGCGACCGATTTCAAAGTGCCGGGCCCGGGCAAGCTCACCATGAAGTTCCAGCCCGCCGACGGCGGCGCGCCGATGGAATTCGACGTGTTCGATTTCCCCAGCGCCGGCTGCGCCATGGGCATGTACAACCTTGTGGACTCGATCGAAGGTTTCGCGCGCGCCTGCTTCAACTACGGCCTCGACCGCAAATGGCCGGTGTACCTGTCGACCAAAAACACCATCCTCAAGGCGTACGACGGCGTGTTCAAAGACACCTTCCAGCGCGTGTTCGACGCCGAATTCAAAGGCAAGTTCGAAGCCGCGAAGATCGTCTACGAACACCGCCTCATCGACGACATGGTCGCCTCGGCCCTCAAGTGGTCGGGCGCGTTTGTGTGGGCGTGTAAGAACTATGACGGCGACGTGCAGTCTGACACCGTCGCCCAGGGCTTCGGCTCGCTCGGCCTCATGACCTCGGTGCTCCTCAATCCCACCGGCACTGTCGTTGAATCTGAAGCCGCGCATGGCACGGTGACGCGCCACTACCGTCTGCACCAGCAGGGCAAGGAAACCTCGACCAATCCGATCGCCTCGATCTTCGCCTGGACGCGCGGCCTGCAGTACCGCGGCCGCTTCGACAACACGCCGGACGTTGTGAACTTCGCTCAGACGCTCGAAAAAGTCTGCGTGCAGGCGGTCGAGCAGGGCCACATGACGAAGGATCTCGCCGTCCTGGTCGGTCCCGACCAGCCGTGGATGACGACGCCGCAGTTTTTGGGCAAGCTCGACGAGATGCTCAAAACGGCGGCGAAGTAACGGCCAGAAGGATGGCCGACGACACCCGGACGAGTCTCGCACCCTTCCTCGAAGGCTACCGTCAGTTCCGCGCCGAGTACTTCCGCGAGAACCAAGCGACGATCGAAAATCTCATGGCCAAGGGTCAAAAGCCCAAGGCCATGATGATTGCCTGCTCGGATTCGCGCATCGATCCATCTTTGAAATTCGGGGTAAGTCCGGGCGAACTGTTCATCGTGCGGAACGTGGCCAACCTCGTGCCGCCGTATAGTCCTAATAACGACTATCACGGCACCAGCGCCGCGGTGGAATTCGCCGTGCGCGATCTTCAGGTCGAACACGTCATCGTCATGGGCCACGCCAAATGCGGCGGCATCCATGCCTTGATGCAGCACGAACACCGGCCGGACGACTTCATTTCATCTTGGATGAAGATCGCCGAACCCGCGCGTAACTTCGCGCTGGCGAAGGTACAGGAACCGGCCGCCGCGCAACGGATGTGCGAACAGGAAGCCGTGAAGACCTCGCTTGCCAACCTGATGACTTTTCCTTGGCTGGCCGAACGCGTTCGAACCGGGAAGCTAGAGCTGCACGGCTGGTACTTCGACCTCGAGACCGCGACGCTTTACGTCTGCGATCCGTCCGGCGCCTTCAAAGTCGCAGACTAAAATCCTTCGTTCGGGAGTGTGAAGCCAGAGCGGAGTGATTTCAGCTCCTTCTTCGTTGCTGGCACCATCTTGCCTTTCGACTTCGGCAGCACCCACTTGTAGCTGCCGTCGCGCATGATGATCGGGAACTTATCCCCGCGGCGCGAGTAGACTTGGCGCATGACGGCCGAATGTTCGACATAGGTCACACGCCAGTTATCGTCCTTCTTGAAGATATACTCATGCATCTTCAGGAACTGATCGATGAACGGTTTTTCGACGATCGTAAGATTATGGATGACCCAGCAAATACCTTCGAAATTCCAATAGTGGGCGAGGCCCACCAGGTTCTTGTCGGCGTCAAAGTACGGAAAGAACGGGAATGACCGGCACGCCAGCGATCGATTGTCGCGCTCGCAGAACTGAGCGCCGTTGCACTCCACGGCGCAATTTTCCGATCCTTTGAGATCGGCGATTTCATTCTTCTGATCGGTCGTGCGCGGAACGAACGGCTTCCACATTTTCGTGCGCGTCTTGAGGTGCGCAAATTCGCTTTTCTCGACGATGGGAATGGCGTGTTCGGCGTCGCAGCACACCGGCGTTCCGCCGTTGTGGGGCGCGCATTTGGAGCCGCAATTGTAGACTTTGGAAATCGGGGCCTGGAAGCCCTCGAAGATCACGCCATAATCGCGGGCCGAGATACTCATTTCACAACATCACAACTGGAGTAAATTCTGCGCCCCTCGCGCATTCAAAACATATACCGCGCGGCTGCGGTGTTGGAAAGGAACTTCCCAGCGCGCTTGCATACTGCGCAGCGGTCGCGATCGTGCGATGCTTCACGCGAACGTAAGGGGACGGGAGAATGCAAACCTACCTTCTGATCGGGCTCGGCGGCGCCTTGGGAAGCATGGCGCGGCATTGGTGCAATGGCTTAGCGGCGGGCGCGCTGGGCATCGCCTTTCCGTGGGGCACGTTGATCATCAACGTTCTCGGTTCGATGATCATTGGTTTTGCGGCCGCGGCCATGGGCGCGGGCGGACGCTTTCCCGTGAGCGATGAGGCACGCCTGTTTCTGATGGTCGGCATCTGCGGCGGTTACACGACGTTCTCGGCATTCAGCCTCCAGACCCTGACCTTGCTGCAAAATGGCGAGGTTCTGCCGGCGGCCGGCAACATCAGCCTATCAGTCATCCTTTGCCTTATTGGCGTCTGGCTCGGCTATGCCGCGGGCATGGCGATCAATGCCAGATAGGGGCTAGTGACTCAGCTCAGAGATCGCCGCGTCGAGCCCGCCAAGCGTCAGCGGATACATGCGCCCATCGAGCAGCTTGCGCATCATGGCGATGGATTCGGTATAGGCCCAATGCTTCTGCGGCACCGGATTGAGCCACACCGCATGTGGCCAGGTCTCAAGGAACCGGCGCATCCACAGCTCGCCCGATTCGGGGTTCCAATGTTCAACCGCGCCGCCAGGTTGGATGATCTCATAGGGGCTCATGGAGGCGTCGCCCACAAATATCAGTTTGTAATCGGCCGGATAGGTCCGCAGCACCTGCCAGGTCGGCAGACGTTCGGTATGCCGCCGGCGATTATCGAGCCAGACGGTCTCGTAGACGCAGTTGTGGAAGTAGTAGGTCTCAAGGTGCTTGAACTCGGTCCGGCAAGCCGAGAAGAGCTCGGCGCAGACCTTCACATGATCGTCCATTGACCCACCGGCATCGAGGAAGAGGATCACTTTCACCGCATTGTGCCGCTCAGGCACCATTTGCAGATCGAGAAGACCGCCGTGATGGGCGGTCGAGCGGATGGTCCCGTCCAGGTCGAGTTCAGTTGCCGCGCCTTGGCGGGCAAGGCGGCGCAGGCGGCGCAGTGCGACCTTGATGTTGCGCGTGCCGATTTCGACCGTGTCGTCGAGGTTGGCGAACTCG